>DATGQC010000201.1:0-4698 GCA_035304425.1 Advenella sp. | reverse complement strand
TGCTTTCCAGGTGACGTACAGACGATCTATAGCGCACTGGCGGCGCAGGACAAGCAGCACCTTCGCATTCGCGGTGATCACCATGGTCGGGCCCTGGCGGCCGATGAAGAACCCGGACGCTACCAGGCTGGTCGCGACCTGGTCCGCTGGCTGCAGGCGCGTTTTCTTTGATTAATGCCTAATGGAGATTTGACATGACTGTTTTTCACGATACGCCGGGTGTACTTCGGCTGCACGGCGTTGACCATACGGCGAGACCGACATGGCGCTTGCGCGAGACGGTCGCGTTTTACCGCGATGTGCTTGGCTTGCGTCTGGTCCATGTTATTTCAGCTCGCGGGTGGGGGCCTGAGAGTCATCCGGATTTTCTGCATTTCTTTTTCGATAGTGGTAACGGCAGCACAATCGCATTTTTTTATTATCTGGGTTCAAGCGAACCTGAAACGATGCAAGGGCGCAGCAGTATGCGGCCTTTGCCGGAAGATCATGTTGCAGACGCGACGCATACTGCCTGGCTGGTGCGCAGTGAAGACGAGCTCAAAGCCTGGAAAAAAAGGCTTGAGGATGCAGAGCTGGAGGTCTCCGTGGAAACGCGCCATGAAGTGATCGAGTCGATCTATGTTCGTGACCCCAATGGCTATTTCATTGAATTTACCCGTAAATTGAGGCCGTTGGGACGGGTTGACGAAGTTGACGCAGACCTGACGATGCAGGCTGCAATACAGGCAGAAGATAGCGCGCTTTCCAAGGGCGAGCGCATCCGGCATATTGATGAGGTATGGGCCCGCAAGGCAATGTTGCTGGAGAACCAGGGCGCAATGGGCCAGATGCCTGCTGCAGGCGTTCGCATCTTTGTACCCTGCGTCGAAGAATTTGCGCCGCTGGTTCGTGACGCAGAACAACGCGATGATTGTGAGGTCGTAAAGCGTGAATATTTCGATTGTATTTATGCGGACCAGCCGCTGGAATTTCGCCGCAAGACGCTTGGAATGAAACCGGCAGTATGGTATGGCTTGTTTACAGGCGGCGTCAGCGGTGTCATTGAAGTGCTGGACCGCGACCGGGTCCTGATCGTGCCCACGGCAGCGTGATCTATTGGCAGGAGACATCAAAAATGCAAAATATTCGTTACCCCATAGAGGGTGTTATCTACCATGAACGGGCGCGCGCACGCGCCTGGCTGGACAACGGTACGTGGCAACAACAGACAGTGGGTCAATTGCTGCATGCCACCGCGCGCCGGTGTGGTGAACGACAAGCGATTATCACAGAGCAAGGCAGCGTCACGTTTGCACAACTGGATGAGCAAACCGAGAGGCTGGCTGCGGCGCTGCTGAACCTGGGTCTTAAACCTGGTGATCGTGCCATTTTTCAGATGGGTACTACGCTTGAGACCGTCATTGCGTTGCTCTCCTGTTATAAAGCGGGCATCGTGCCGGTTTGTTCTCTGCCGCAGCACCGGGAACTGGAAATTGGTCAATTGGTTCGCCAGTCTGGCGCTCGTGGATACTTTGTTCAGGCTGACTTTAGCAGCTTTGATCTGGTTGCCTTCGCGCAGCGAATGATGTCCGACCATGCAGGATTGACACAACTGGTGGTGGCACGCGGCAATTCATCGACTGGCAACGATATGCGTGAGTTGATCGACGCCATGCCGCTGGCGCGGGCGCAGACCATCGTCGCCGAGAATGCGCCTGGGTGCGAGGATGTACTGGCGTTTCAGTTGTCTGGCGGTACGACCGGCACTCCAAAAATTATTCCACGATTTCATGCTGAGTACATGGCGCACTCACTTGCCTGTGCAAAGAACTATCAGCTTTGCGAAGATGACCGTTTCATTTGGGCTTTACCGTTATTGCACAATGCCGCTCAGGTGTATGTCCTGATGCCAGTCATCGCGATGGGCGTATCGGCGGTCCTCATGCCCCGGGTCGATGTGCCGCTTATGTTGGCCCTGATCGAGCGATACCGGGTCACGCGGGCAATCTCAATCGGACCGATTGCACCGCAATTGATGGCCTATTCCGAACTGGCTCAGCATGACTTGTCGTCGTTGCGTTTGTTTATGACGATGAGCGCAGCCGAGAGGCTGGAAGAACATTTGCGCATTCCGTGCTCCAACCTGTTTGGTATTACCGAGGGTTTATTGCTTGGATCGCCCGCCAGTGCACCGCCGTACATCCGCCACAAAACCCAGGGCCGCTCGGGTTGTACCGGCGATGACATTCGATTACTGGCACCCGGCACTGAAGTGCAGGTTGGACCGGGGCAGATGGGCGAATTGTGTTTTCGGGGTCCAGCGACCACTCCCGGATTCTTCGACGCTCCGGCAGCCAATGTCCAGGCGTACACGTCTGATGGCTTTTACCGAACCGGCGACATGATGATAGAACGGATTGTAGATGGCCAGTCCTATTACAGCTTTGAAGGCAGACTGCGGGACAACATCAACCGTGGCGGCGAGAAGATCGGCTGTGAAGAGGTTGAAGCGCTGGTCAGCGCACATCAGGCCATTTCCGAAGCACGCCTGGTCGCCATGCCGGATCCCATTTATGGCGAGAAAGGCTGCGTCTTTGTCACCGTACGGCCTGGATACACCGCGCCTACTGTCCACGAATTGATGATGTTCCTCGTTGAAAAGGGTCTGGCCAAATATAAATGCCCCGAACGTGTGGAGGTTATTGAAGGCTTTCCGGTTACCAAAGTGGGCAAGCTGGACAAGATGATGTTGCGCAGAATGATTGCAGATTTACTCAATCGCGAAGCCCGGCAGGGCACGGAGGAAAACAATGATAAGTACTGAGTACGTAGTGAACGACGCGCCGTTTGTGATTCGACGACGGGTAAAGTGGGGCGATTGCGATCCTGCCGGCGTGGTCTATACCGTCACATTCAGCGAGTATGTCATCTCGGCGGCCGAGCTTTTTTACGGAAAACTGCTGGGTGGAACACCTCAGCGCGTAAAGGATGAGCATGGCTTTGGCACGCCAACGCGTGCATTGACATTTGATTTTCGCACCTCGCTTTGGCCTGATGAAGAGTTTGATATGGCGGTCTATGTTGAGCATATCAGTCAGCGCACGTATACCTTGCACATCGCCGGCAGTGTACGTGGCCAGGCGGCTTTCGATGCACGATTGACGCCCGTTTGCGTGGCACGCGGCGAGCGCCGGGCCATTGTCCTGCCCGAGATACTGCGCACTGCGCTGGTCGGTTATCAACGTGCCTGCGAACACCAGGCGCCATACGGGAGTACGAACCAATGAAGATTGCTGTTATCGGCGCCGGACCGGCGGGCCTGTACTTTTCTCTGCTTGCCAAGAAACACGATCCTGGTCTTGAGATACGCGTTTATGAGCAAAACCCCCGAGGCGCTACCTATGGTTGGGGTGTGGTATTTTCCGACGTGGGACTGGCTTTTCTGCGCGAGGCCGATCCCGGGTTTTTCGACACATTCGTGGCGCATCATGAACGCTGCGATTATATGCAGATTATTCATCAGGGTACGAGTGTACAGGTGCACGGCAATCATTTCTCGCGCACCGCAAGACTGGATATGCTGGATGTGCTGGAACAGGCCTGCCTGCGCGCCGGCGTGCACATCGAGCACGATCGCCGCATCGACAATATAGAGCAACTGGCCGCCGAAGCCGATATGGTCGTGGCGGCAGATGGCAGCAATAGCGCCGTTCGCAAGCAATTTGCCGATCAGTTCTGCCCCAGCTTTGAGCGTCGTCGCAATAAATTTGCCTGGTATGGAACGCATCAGCGCTTTCATCCTGTCTCGCTTATCTTTCGGGAAACCGAGAGCGGGATTTTTATCGCACACAGTTACCAATACAGCGCGACGTTAAGTACGTTTCTGGTCGAAGTTGATCCGGATACCTGGCGTCGCGCTGGCCTGGATGTGGCCAGCGAAGAGCAGAGCCGTCGTTATTGTGCCGAGGTTTTTCGCGCCGATCTGGGCGCAAACGAACTGCTTACCAACCGCTCCCTGTGGTTTGAAGCCAATATCGTTCGTAATGAAAACTGGTCGTACCGCAATATCGTGTTGCTGGGTGATGCCTTGCGCACGGTTCATTTTTCGCTGGGCTCAGGTACCCGCATGGCCATGCAGGATGCCATCGCATTGAACGAGGGGCTGCGCCAGTATCCCGGTGACGTCCAGGCCGCATTTGGCGTATTCGAGTCCCGGCGCAGGCAGGCTTCGTCCAATTTCCAGCAAGCAGCGGCGCGCAGCCTGGATTGGTACGAGAACGTCGCGGACAAGATGCATCTGGATCCGGTGTCCTTTGCCTACGACTATATGAGACGCACCGGGCAGGTCAGTCATGAGGATCTGCGTCAACGGGATCCTGGTTTTACTGCTGCCTATGAAGCAAGGCACCCGGCCCCGTTTTCCACAGTATGCACATGACGTGAATAACTAAATAACGTAAACGATAACCATCCATTCAATTGGAGGAGACATGAAAAAAATACTTACTCTGGCAACGCTAATTTTTGGCGTTTTGACCTGTTCGGCGCAGGCGCAATCCTCAACCTACCCAACGCGCAGCGTTCGTGCCGTTTTGCCCTATTCGGTTGGCGGCGGCCCGGACACGGTCGCAAGAATGATAGGGGAGCAATTATCGGCGGCATGGAAACAGCCGTTCATTGTCGAGAATAAACCCGGCGCCAATGGGTGGCTTGCTCTCG
>DATGQC010000200.1:0-6926 GCA_035304425.1 Advenella sp. | reverse complement strand
TAAACACCCTCACCTGTCTAGCTGGCACAAGCAGCGCGGTGAAAGTCCGGGCCCCGGCTTGCCCGGATCAGCTCCTGGGAATAGGGCATTGCTGCGGTTTGGCTATACAGGGCGTCAGGAGACATTTGCTCTACAATTTCTCCGTTGCGCATCACGGCCAGCCGATCGCACATATGTGCGATGACCGCCAGGTTGTGGCTCACCAGCAGATAAGTCAGATGACGGTCACGCCGCAAGTCGTCAAGCAAATTGAGAATTTCTGATTGAACGGACACATCCAGCGCCGATGTCGGTTCGTCCATCACCAGGATGTCAGGCTCCGTAATCAGTGCTCTTGCAATGGCCACGCGCTGACGCTGCCCACCGGACAGTTGATGGGGAAAGCGGTACCGGAAACTGGCATCCAGTCCGACATCATCCAGCGCTTTGCGCACGCGGGCTTCAGTATCGTTGATGCCGTGAATTTTCAATGGCTCGGTCAACGTGCGATCAATGGCGTGCTTCGGGTGTAGCGAGCCGTACGGATCCTGAAAGACCATCTGCACTTTGCGGTAAAAGCGATTCTCCCATTTGCGACCCAGTGTGAGTTCATCGACCTCGATTGAACCCGATTGCGCCTTTACCAGGCCCATGATGGTGCGCAATACCGTGGTTTTTCCCGAACCCGATTCGCCCACCAGGCCGAAGCATTGGCCTCTGTCTACCGTAAAGGACAGATCGGAAATGACCCGGTGTTTTTCGAACTCGACGTTCAGCCTGGAAACGGAAATAATAGGCTTGCTCATGATATGCTCCAGCCTGGCTCGCGCCTGAGTACGTCCAGGCGTTGCTTTTTCTGATCAAGACTGGGAACGCAACTGAGCAACCCGCGCGTGTATGGGTGAACGGATGCATGCAATTGCGATGCCTTGCATTGCTCCACGATACGTCCCCGATACATGATGATGATCCGGTCACAAAAGGTGGACACCAGATTCAGATCGTGACTGATAAATATCAGTCCCATATTCCTTTTCGTGACCATTTCGTTGATCAGGAACAATATTTGATTCTGTACGGATACATCCAGGGCGGAGGTGGGTTCATCGGCGATCAGCAATTCAGGCTGGGGAATCAGCATCATGGCGATCATGACGCGTTGCCCCATGCCGCCGCTGATTTCGTGCGGGTAGGCCTTGAAGACACGTTCCGGATCCTTGATTCTTACTGACTCGAGCATTTCCAGGGTTTTGCTTTTTGCAACAGCCTTGCCGACTTTGTGATGTGTCAGATAAGACTCCATAATCTGGCTGCCAACGGTCATGATCGGGTTGAGCGAGTAATGAGGATCCTGCATGATCATTGAAATGCGGCGGCCGCGCACGGTTCGCCATTGCCGGCTATCCAGGGTACGCAAATCCATGCCGTTAAACGCCAATCGCGCAGCCTGTACACTGGCCGGTTTTGGCACCAGTCCCAGTATGCTTTTAACAGAAATGGATTTGCCAGAGCCGGATTCCCCGACGATGCCTATTTTTTCAGTACCCATGCTCCAGCTGACATTCTGAACCGCCTGGAACGGCCCTTTTGGCGTGTTGAAAGTGACATTCAAATCACGAACGGATAATAATGGCGTGTTCATTGGTTACCTCGTTCTCGGGTCAAGGACATCTCTGAGCCCGTCGCCCAGAATATTGAAGCCGAGACTGACAATGCAAATGGCGATGCCGGGGGTGGTGGCTATCCACCAGTAATCGAGCAAGTAGTCGCGGCCACCTGACACCATGCTGCCCCATTCGGCCAGTGGCGGCTGCGCCCCCAGGCCCAGAAAGCCCAGGCCGGCGGCGATCAGAATCACGCCAGCCATGTCCAGTGTCAGGCGCACAATGGTCGACGGCAGGCACAGCGGGGCGATATGCCCCAGCAGAATGCGAGGCGTGGAGGCGCCCTGCAGCCGAATCGCCTGAATGAAATCTGCGTCCTTATAAATCGTGGTTTCGGCGCGCGCCAACCGGGCATAGGCAGGCCATGAAGTCACGGCGATCGCTATGATGGCGCTTTGCAGACCGGGTTCAAGCACGGCGGTGAATGCAAGCGCCAGGATCAATCGGGGGAAGGCCAGGAAGATGTCGGTGATCCGCATCAGGACACGATCCACCACGCCACCGCTATAGCCGGCAATGATGCCGACCAGAAGACCGACAGGGCCGACGATGATCGCAACGGTCACGATCACCAGCAAGGTGGAGCGCGAGCCGAAGACGACCCGGCTCCAGATATCGCGGCCAAGATGATCGGTGCCCAGCCAGTGTTCTGCACTGGGCGCCAGCAGGCGGTTTGCAAGAGACTGGGCGTAGGGATCGTGTGACGCAATGCTTGGTGCGAAAATGGCGAACAGGATCAGCGCAAGCACGATCAACAGCCCGACGACGGCTAAAGGGCTGCGCAAGAACGACAGGCAGATAAGATAAAACTGTCCGCAGCCGGCCTGGAATCGCGAATCGGGTACATCGGAAAGCAGCCAGGTTCTCATGATGCGCTCCTGCGGATTCGGGGGTCAAAGAAGCGTCCGAGCGCGTCCGCCGCGATATTGATCAGTACAAAGCAAATACCGATAATCGTGGTGCCGCCCAATACGGCATTCATATCGGCGGCAAAAAGCGAATTGGTAATATAAAGCCCGATGCCGGGCCAGGCGAATACGGTTTCGGTCAGAACAGCGCCTTCCAGCAGGTTGGCAAACGTCAGCGAAATGACCGTGACAAGTTGAGTGAACGTGTTCCTGAATGCATGCCAAACGACCCGGCCTTCGCTCAGACCTTTGACGCGGGCTGTGGTGATATAAATCTGGCCCAACTGCTCAAGCATGAATGAGCGCGTCATGCGGGAAATGTATGCCATGGAAAGATAACCCAGCAAAAAGGCCGGTAGTGCAAGATGGGACAGGAAATTTTCCAGTATGTCCCATTGCCCGCTCAGGAGGGCGTCCAGCATGATAAAGCCGGTTTTGCGTTCGATAATATATTCGAACGCGACATCCAGGCGGCCAACACCGGCTACCCACCCGAGCTTGACATAAAAGATCAGTAAGCCCACCAGCCCCAGCCAGAAGATTGGAATGGAATAACCGATAAGGGAAACAACCCGGATAATCTGGTCAAGCCATGTGTTCTTGTAGATGGCAGATGCAATACCCAGCGGTATGCCAAAGACAATCCCGATCAGGGTGCCGGCAAGCGCCAGCTCGATGGTGGCAGGAAAATAGGTGGCGACATCGTGCAGAACTGATTGTGAGGTCAGTACTGATGTCCCGAAGTCGCCCTGGAACAGCTTGCCCAGATAGTTAAGAAACTGCTGCCACATTGGCAGATCAAGTCCCAGTTCGTCCCGGACCTTGGCGTAGACCTCCGGGCTGACCCGGTCCCCCGTGATGGCAAGGACCGGATCAATCGGAATAACCCGGCCGATCACAAAGGTGACCAGCAGGAGGCCAAAAAGCGTGATGCATAACGTAGCAACAACGTCTCCTGTTGTCTTGACGGTGTTTCGTAAAATGGGAAACTTGGACAAATCGGGCAAAATAGTCATCCTGTCAATGGGCTCTCGATACTTTACTTTTCGATTTTCCAGTACATGGCCGTATCAAAACCGGGGCCCGATACGAAATTCGTGACGTTCTTCTGGAGTACGGAGTTCTCCAGCAACTGGAACATCATGATCATGGGTGAGTTTTTTTGTACCGTTTCCTGTTGCTGTCTATAAATATCCAGGCGGGCTTCAGTATCGCGTTCCATCATTGCTTTCTCAGTCAGGTCTGACATTTCCGGAATGCTCCAGCCGTTACGCCACGCCGCCGTTTTGTTCTTTGACGCATCGGAATTGTCGACGTTGCGAACAAAAAACTCGGCCGTGGAGTGTGGATCCATATAGTCGGGCGACCAGGCGGCCAGCATGATTTCATGGGCCCGGGTGCGGTATTTGGTCAGCGCCTGCGCCTTGTCGCTTTGTATCAGGTTCACCTTGATGCCGGCCCGCGCGAACGTCGATTGGATGGATTGTCCGATATCTGTTTGCGGGGAGGTGTTATAAACATCCATGCTGATGCTGAACCCATCCGCATAGCCCGCCTCTTTAAGCAACGCCTTAGCCTTGTCCACATCCAGTTTGTACGGGTTGTTCCTGAGCCCATTGGATCCCGTCAGGAACGACTGATGCACTCTGTAATATCCATCCAGAAAGGAACCGGCCATGCCTTGATAGTCGATAAGCCAGCGCATGGCTTCCCAGACTTTTTCGTTGGCCAGCGGTTTGCTTTTGGCCGCGTTCAGGCCAAGATAATAGGTGCTGAGTTTTTCAGTCGTCGAGACAGTGAATTTATCGTTCTTGCGGGCCTGCTTGACTTGATCGGCGCTCAGATCCCGCGCAATATCAATGTCGCCGGCATCCAGTAACAGACGCTGCGCAGACGGTTCCGCGATATGACGCACAATAAAGCGCTTCATTTTCGGCGCGCCCAGATAGAAATCCGGATTGGCCTCCATGACGACAGCGTCTTTGGGTTTCCATACCAGGAGCTTGTAGGCGCCCGATCCGGCAGAATGGGTTCGCAGCCATTCGTAGCCGTAATCGTTGTCTTTGATGTGTTTCTGTACCTCGACGCTGTCAACCACCGAACCGACGCCGGCGGAAAGACAGTTGATCACTAAGGAGGTCGCATAGGGTTTGGCTATTTTCAGGATGACGGTGTCGTTATCTGTCGCTTTGACCATGTGATCAACCGTGTCTGATGTCCAGCCCAGCTGATTAAAGATAAAAACCGGCGTTTTCTTCAGATGGACGACGCGCCTTAATGAATACTCCACATCTTTGGCTGTGATCGGATTGCCGGAGTGAAATTTCATGTTCGGACGGATCTTGAACTCGTAGGTCAGGCCATCCTCGGACACCTTCCAGCTTTGTGCAACGCCACCGGTCAGTTTTTCAGGGTCGTTCGGATCAAGCGTGACCAGTCTCGTATAGATGTTGTTGATAATCTCGCCGCTCCCCCATTCGAACACTTCGGCCGGATCGAGGGTTTTAATATCATCGATTTTTCTGGCCATGATGAGCGTGTCTTTCGGGGTGGCAGCCAGAGCGGGCAGGGCGCAGCCGATCAACATCGCCGCAAACAGCGGCTTCAATACTTTATTTAATTTTATGTAATGCATGTCTCTCTCCATTTGTCCGATCTGTCCATATAACGTTGTTTGACGCATACAGACAGGTTCTGTCGGGGCATGCGCGAGCCGATGGCGATGGCCGCGGTGCTGATTGTTATTTCGCTGGCGCCGTGCTTTGTTTTTCCTGACCGGCTCGATTGCCGGTGCTTGACAGGAACGCCCATGTATCGTCCAACCCTTTTTCCAGGGCGTCAAACAACTGGTCGATCTGTTCGATAGTGATAATCAGCGGTGGGCACAGTGCGACTGCATTACGAATGCCACGCACCAATACCCCATGTTTTGCCGCGTTATCCTGCACGGTCTTTTCGATCTTGAACGATGCGTCAAAAGGCCGTTTGGTTTCTTTGTCTGCGGTCAGCTCCAGCGCTCCGATCAATCCGACTCCTCGGGCTTGTCCTACCAGCGGGTGTGAGGCAAGTTGATGTAAACGCTGCTGAAAATGCGGCGCCACCTCCTGAACATGTCCGACAATATTACGTTCCTGATAGATATTCAGCGTTTCCAGGGCAACGGCGGCGCAAATAGGGTGGCCGGAATAAGTCACACCGTGGGCGAAGACGCCGACTTTATCGCTTTGTTCGACAAGCTTGTCATAAATCGGCTGGCTCACCATGGTTGCCGAAATCGGCAGGTACGATGAGGACAACGCTTTGGCGACCGTCATTATGTCAGGTTGCAAATTAAATGTATCCGAACCGAACATATTGCCGGTGCGACCAAAGCCGCAAATGACCTCATCCACAATAAAAAGAATATCGTATTTTTTCAGGACTTTTTGCAACAGATCGAAATAGCCGGCAGGCGGCACAATGACGCCGCCTGAGCCCATCACCGGTTCTGCAATAAAGGCGGCGACCGTATCCGGTCCTTCCTTCAGGATCAGTTGTTCCAGATTGTTGACGATGCGTTGCGTGAACTGGCTTTCGGTCTCGCCTGGTTCGGCGCCGTGGTAGTAGCTGGGGCAATCGGTGTGCAGCACCCGGTCGATCGGCAGATCAAAATCCTGATGGTTGGCTGGCAATCCGGTCAGGCTTGCCGAGGCAATCGTCACGCCGTGGTAACCACGCCAGCGTGAAATGATTTTCTTTTTATTCGGCCGTCCCATGGCATTGTTATAGAACCAGACCAGTTTTAAGGCGGCGTCGTTGGCTTCCGAGCCGGAATTGGAAAAGAGCACTTTGCCCAGCGTGCCTGGCGCCATCTCCAGCAATTTGGCCGAAAGGTCGATGGCCGGCTTGTTGGAACGGGAATTGAACAGATGATAATAGGGAAGTTTTTTGAACTGTTCGATCGCCGCATTCATCAGGCGCTCTTCCGAGAACCCCAGGGATGTGCTCCATAGTCCTGACATCCCCTCCAGATAGCGACGTCCCTGATCATCAAAGACATATACCCCTTCGCCGCGTTCAAAAATCATCGGACCATTGGTGAGGTGGCTGCCCAGATTCGTGTATGGGTGAACCAGATTTTTGACATCCGCGTTATTGCTGGCATTGCCGGTGGACATGAAAATGCTCCTGAAAATAATATGAAGTTATTGATCTGAACCTGGCTTTTTTGGCGTGTGTGAAATCGACGTTTCCTTGTGCGATTCATTATGTTTATTATTTGGATAAACCACAAGAATTCTACATACTGGAAAAGTGTCCGCTTTTTTATGGACCCCCCCAGTCGTGTTTTGCATCGGCGTTTACCCTTACCACATATGCGTTATCCGTTGCAGAT
>DATGQC010000199.1:0-3277 GCA_035304425.1 Advenella sp. | reverse complement strand
TCGCTTATCCTGTTTGCCTGGCTGCTGACCTTGCACCCGGTAGCCACCGGCCGTGTGTATGCCGCATACGGGGCGGTGTATGTGGTGGTCTCGGTACTATGGCTCAATCTGGTGGACCGCAGTTCATTGTCCGGGCTGGAGTGGGCCGGGTTGCTGCTGGCGCTTGCCGGTATGGGTCTGATGGTATCGGGCTGGACCATTGCACATAAATAGGCTGTCATGCGGATTCGTAAATTTGTATTCATTGTGTTGTTGTTGACGCTTTCTGCCTGCTCGTCGTTGACGCCGTGGCGCAATCCGCCGCTGCCTCCGGGCACGCCTGACACCGGCGTTGACACGGCGCGCCTGACCGAGAGAACGGATCCGTCCTTTATCATTGTCCTGAGTATTTCCGGCGGTGGCGCGCGCGCGGCCGCATTTGGCTACGGGGTGCTCAAGGAACTGGCCGACACGCAGATCCGGTGGAACGGCCATGCGCAAACGTTGCTCAGCCAGGTCGATGTCGTGCGGGGGGTCTCGGGAGGCAGTATCGTGGCTGCTTATTATGCGCTCAATGGCAGCAAGACCTTTCCGGCGTTTAAAAACGAGTACCTGTACAAGAATTTTCAGCAGAGCCTGGTGTCGGCCATTTTCAGCCCGCAAAACTTTGCCGCTGCGGTTTCGCCCACGGTGGGGCGCGGCCATGTGCTGGCTCAGAAACTGGATCTGCTCTATGAGGGCAAAACCTACGAAGATCTGTACCGCAATCCGCATGCAGACTTGATCGTGCTGGCGACCGATCTATCGCAGGGCACCAGTTTTGAGTTTTCGCCTGATCAGCTGGCCACGATGTGCGCTGACATCCGCAAGATCCCACTTTCGTTTGCAGTGGCTTCCTCGGCTGCCGTGCCAATGGTGTTATCACCGCTGACACTGAAAAATTACGCCGGACAGTGTGAATATTCCGCCCGAAAACGCGAGCAAGTGTCCCGGCTGCAGGGCGATTACCGGATGCGCGCCTATCGTTCGGATGTGCTGGGTTATCTGGACAGTAAAAATCGACCCTATATCCATTTGGTAGATGGGGGCCTGTCGGATAATCTGGGCGTGCGCGGCCTGATGGATCGCGTCACGCTTGGGATCGGCCAGTTGCGCCGCGGCCGGATCAGCAAGGGTACGGTCAGGAAAGTGGCGTTTGTGGTCATCAATGCCGAGCGCGATCCCAGTGTCAATATCGACAAAAGTGAAAATGTTCCCACGCTCTCGGATGTCTTTGACACGATCATGTTCAGTACTTCGGGACGCGTGACTATGCAAACCATGCAGATGGTACAGGACACCAGTCGGCACTGGGCCACATTAAGAAAATCGCTCAATCCCCAGTTGCAGGCATTGCTGGCGCCGGATGCGCAATTGCACGTGGTACCGGTCAGTTTGCGCGAGGCGCCAGCAGGATTATCCGTGCCGCGTCGACATTTGCTGCGCATTCCGACGCTGTTCACGGTCAACCGCCAGGATGTGGACGCGCTGATCGAAGCCGGTCGGCAAACGTTGCGGCAGAACCCGGAGTATCAGGCGTTGCTGCGGGAGCTGGGAGGGCGGATACCCCCGCCGGCTGCTGCGACGGATTCGTCAAATACGCCCGCCGGTCCCATGCCATCGGCGCCATCGACTCACGCGTCGTCAGGCGGACCCGGCGCTGCACCGGGTTCTCTCACAAGGCGCGAGGCGGATGCGCTGTATTCCGGCGGTTAGTGCCGGGCAGCGGGTTGCCATCGCCCTTTTGCCAGCCCCCGAAAGCCGCTGGCTTGATTCAAAGGGATGCTTTTTATGGCGCTGATCTGGTATAACAATGGCTGTTCAAGTCTATCTATTACCGGAGTTTTGCCATGTCTGCCTCACCCCTTGCCGTGCTGATCACCTGCGATATTATGGATCAACACCCGTCGCTGCCGTCCTGCGATACGCAGTTCCGGCTCTTTGGCCGTAAACGGGCCATTGCAGGGCCGATTCGTACGGTGAAAGTGTTCGAAGACAATACCTTCATTCGTCAGATCCTGTCCGAACCGGGGCAGGGCGCCGTATTGGTGGTGGACGCGGCCGCATCCCTGCACTGTGCCGTGGTCGGCGATATGATTGCCAGGCTGGGGCAGGATAACGGCTGGTCCGGAATTATCGTGTATGGCGCGATCCGGGATAGTGAACAGATTGACGCCATGGATTTTTGCGTGAAGGCACTGGGCACCAATCCGCGCAAAAGCGGCAAAAACAGCCTGGGCCTGATCGATGTGCCGGTGACTTTCGGCAATGTCCGTTTTGTTCCCGGACAGTACCTGTATAGCGATGCCGATGGCATCGTGGTCTCTGAGCAGGCGCTTGTGCCATAACACCGCGGACGCCGCGTGGCGGGCAGACGCAGTCTTTGTGCGCCACGGATTCGGCCAGGGACCGGTTCGCCGTCTGGTTCATTCACCGGCAGCAGAGCGGTCTGCCGCCTGTCCGATACGTCCGAACTGCCCGGCGTTGAAATCTGCCAGCGCCTGACGGATTTGTTCCTCGGTATTCATGACAAACGGACCATAACCGGCTATCGGCTCTGCGATGGGTTCGCCGCTCATCAACAGCAGAGCCGCTGCGTCTTTCGCCTGAATGGTGATGGTGGTGCCTCCCGGGGCAAACGACACCAGCTGGCCGGACCCGGCCTCGGCGCTGCCGTTCACACTTACGGCGCCATGACGCACCAGGAGCATGACCGTGTGGTTCGCAGGAAGCGCGAGCGTGATGGCGCTGTCTGCCTTCTGGCTGATATCCCATAAATTGACCGGCGTATACGTTGTCGCAGGCCCCTGATGATCGTTGAACCGACCGGCAATGATTCGCAGTGTGCCGGCCTCATTGGGCAGGGAGACGGTCGGGATATCACTGGCCGTTATGCTCTGGTATCGGGCCGGCGTCATTTTGTCGCGCGCCGGCAGATTCAGCCAGAGCTGGACCATTTCGAAGGTTCCCCCTTTTTGGGCGTACGCATCGGAAAAGAATTCATCGTGCATGATGCCTGCGCCGGCAGTCATCCACTGGACGTCGCCCGCAGCAATAATGCCGCCGCCACCGGAAGAGTCCCGGTGCGCTACTTCACCTTGGTAGGCGATGGTGATTGTTTCAAAGCCGCGATGCGGGTGCTCGCCCACCCCCCGCCTTTGCTGGCTGGGCGGAAAATGCCGGGGCTGCGCGTAATCGAGCAGCAGGAACGGATCCGGGTTCAGGTGCCGTTGTCCATAGGAGAACATGGACCGTACGT
>DATGQC010000198.1:0-3571 GCA_035304425.1 Advenella sp. | reverse complement strand
GCCTACGCACGAATCCGTCCACGCGTTGCGTGCTGATCGGTCATGGCATGGATGCGTCCAACCTCGAGTTGGCAGCATTGCTGCGGCGCCATGGCGTGGCGGAGCACGTGATACTGTTGGGACGTCGCGACGATGTGCCGTACCTGATGAACGGTCTGGACATCCATGTGTTGTCCAGCCGCGCTGAAGGTTTTCCGAATGTGGTGGCCGAGGCGATGGCTTGCGGCGTACCTGGCGTGGTGACCGATGTTGGCGATGCCGCCGTGATTGTGGGAGATACCGGCTGGGTTGTGCCGCCGCAAAACCCGGTAGCGCTGGCCGATGCGATCGGCCAGGCGTTTGCCGCTATCGAGGCGCAAGGCCGTGACGTGATCGCCGCCAGGGTACGTGAGCGGGTGTTGCAGGAGTTCAGCCTGTCGAAAATGATTGAACGCTATGAACAGACCTGGCGCGCGATGGTTGCCGATGCAGGCTGATTCAACGAATAGGGACCCAGTACGATGACACAGCAGAACGCGCCCCGCTCCCTGATGTTTGTGGTGAATAATCCTGCCTTTTTTCTGTCGCACCGTTTGCCCATCGCATTGGCGGCAAAAGAGCAGGGCTACGAGGTGAGTGTGGCGACCATGGACGGCGCTGCCGTGCAGGCCATCACATCACACGGCTTGACGCACCACGTATTGCCGATGTCGCGCAGCGGCATGAACCCGCTGGCGGAACTCAGAACGCTTTACGCCATTTATCGCCTGTTGCGGCGGGAGCGCCCCGATATCGTGCATCTGGTCACGATCAAGCCCGTGCTGTATGGCGGCATTGCCGCAAGGCTTGCGGGCGTGAAGGGCGTGGTCTCGGCAATTTCCGGTCTTGGGTTTATTTTTACTCGTGAGCGCAAAGGCATAGACTGGGTCCGATTGATTACCCAGCAACTCTATCGCTTTGCACTGGGACATCGTAATAGTCGCGTCATTTTCCAGAACGGCAATGATCGCGATATCCTGAGCGGCATTGGCGCGGTACGCAGCGATCAGGTGGTGATGATCCGCGGCTCGGGCGTGGATCTTGAAAAGTACGCTGCCGTGCCGGAGCCGCCGCTGCCGGTCACGATCATTTTTGTGGCGCGACTGCTGCGTGACAAGGGCGTGATCGAATATGTGGACGCAGCCGGCATGTCGCGCCGCGATGGCAAGCCCTATCGCTGGCTGGTGGTGGGCAATCCCGACCCCGGCAACCCGGCATCGGTCACGCAGCAAGAAGCCGGCGCCTGGGGCGATCGCGTGCAATGGCTGGGCGAGCGCAACGATATTGCCGCGCTGTATGCAGACGCGCATATTGTGGTGCTGCCGTCGTATCGGGAAGGGTTGCCCAAGTCGCTGGTTGAAGCCGCGGCTTGCGGGCGTGCCGTGATTACGACCGACGTGCCGGGGTGTCGGGATGCGATTGAGGCCGGTGAGACAGGCATGCTGGTGCCGGTGCGGGATGCGCGCGCCATTTATGAAGCGGTGTGTGAACTGGCAGAGAATACGCAAAAGCGGCAGGCCATGGGCCAGGCGGGACGGGCGCTGGCGCAAGAGGCGTTCGATATCCGCAAGGTGGTGCAGGCCCATCTGGATATTTACCAGGCGCTGAACCGCTAGCTTGCCCGGACTGACGCAGAGACCCGTACCGAGCCCGGGGCAGCGGCGCGCGCGGCTGCGCCGGTCTGATTCAGGCGCAGGCCAGGGCCATCATTCTTCAAGCCCGATATGAGCTACGCTCATTGCCCTGGCAACCTGCTGTTTGCCGCTTGTGGATTTCCACAAGATGCGTTTACACCGGTTGCAGGCGACGCTTCATGACGATGCATCATGGCGATACATCATGATGATGCATCATAAAAAAAGCAGGGCAGCATTCTTTGCCCTGCATCCACGTTATAAAACAATCAGAACGGCAGCGCTGCATCAGGCGCAAACTGGGCGAACACCGTCTTGAACTCTGCGCGGATGCGATCAATCGCCTGCTGCGACTCGCCTTCAAAACGCAACACAATCACCGGTGTGGTATTGGAGGCGCGCGCCAGGCCAAAGCCGTCTTCATATTCGGCGCGCACGCCGTCAATGGTATTGACGCTGGTGGCGCCCGGAAAATGCGCTTTTTCCTGCAGCGTCTTGATCAGTGAATATTGCTGGCCTTCTTGCATGTCCAGCTTGAGTTCGGGTGTCGAAATGCCTTCAGGCAGGGCATCAAGCACCGCGGTGGGGTCGGCATCGCGCGAGAGAATTTCCAGCAGGCGCGCGCCGGTATACAGGCCGTCATCAAAGCCGAACCAGCGCTCCTTGAAGAACACATGACCGCTCATTTCACCTGCAATAGGGGCGCCGGTTTCCGCCAGTTTGGCCTTGATCAGCGAATGGCCGGTGCGCCACATCAGCGGCACGCCGCCGGCAGCCTTGACAGAGGCCGTCACATGACGACTGCATTTGACGTCATAGATAATGGTCGCGCCCGGCTGGCGCGCAAGAATATCGCGGGCAAACAGGATCAGCTGGCGATCCGGCCAGATGATGCTGCCGCTGCGGGTAACCACGCCCAGGCGATCGCCGTCGCCGTCGAAGGCCAGGCCGATTTCGCAGTCGGTCTCGCGCAGGGTACGTTGCAGGTCTTCCAGATTGTGGGGGTCGGCCGGGTCGGGGTGGTGATTGGGAAAGGCGCCGTCTACATCGCAGAACAGCTCGATCACCTCGCAGCCGAGCGCACGAAACAGTTTGGTCGCGACCACGCCGCCCACGCCATTGCCGCAATCGATGGCAATTTTCATCGGTCGGGTCAGCTTCACGTCCGACACAATCCGCTCTATATACGCCTGGACAATGTCTTTGCGGTGTGCGACGCCTTTTACGGCAGCGACCGGTTCCGCTTGCAGCGCCTGCATCTGCTCGCGCAGGGCCAGCACGTCGTCGCCATACAAGGCCTTGCCGCCGATCATCATTTTGAAGCCATTGTATTTGGGTGGATTATGGCTGCCGGTAATGGCTACGGCGGCGCCGATTTTTTCCGAGTAGGATTCGAAGTACACCAGCGGCGTGGGCACCATGCCGATGTCTACCGTGTCGATGCCTTCATCCAGGATGCCGTTTTGCAGGGCGGTGGATAGTTCCGGGCTGGACAGGCGGCCATCGTAGCCCACGACGATCCGGTCCGTGCCGCAGTCGCGGGCACGCCGTGCCAGCACGCGCCCCAGCAGATAAGCAAACGAGGCGTTGAGCTGTTCAGGCACAATACCACGAATGTCATAAGCCTTGAATACGGATTGGGGAAGAACTGGGGTCATGGGCGGTCCTGGTGAAGATTGTTGCAGCCGCTGTATGCTGCAAGCGGCAGGAAACAGTGACGGATTTCGGTAGAATGTGAACTGTATTATACGTCCGTTGCCGTAGCGGGCTGGCGGGAATGGGTCCGGCTGCCTCTTGCAGCAGCGGTTAAATTGAAACGGGCAGAAAAAAATGAATCTATTGGCAACATTGCAGGACATCGTCGGCGCAGATCATCTCTTGACGGGGGCTGCAGCCCAGCCGTATCTGACCGACTGGCG
>DATGQC010000197.1:0-2992 GCA_035304425.1 Advenella sp. | reverse complement strand
TGGCAGATTACCGTTGCTGGGAAAGCAGGATATCGGCGGTCACTTTATTAATGTCGGTTTGTCCGCAGAATCCCAGTGTGATATCCAGTTCGTTACGGATAATCTGCAGGATTTTGGTGACGCCTTCTTCACCATACGCTCCCAGGCCATACAGAAAAGCGCGACCAATCATGGTGCCTTTGGCGCCTAATGCGATGGCGCGAAGCACATCCTGCCCGGAACGTATACCGCTATCGAGCCAGACTTCCGGGCCGTCAGCGCCAATCGCCTGCACAATAGAGGGGAGCATTGAAATGGCCGACGGGGCGCCATCAAGCTGGCGACCGCCGTGGTTTGACACCACAATGGCATCAGCGCCGGTTTCTTTTGCCAGTCGCGCGTCCTCGGGATCCAGGATGCCCTTGAGAACCAGTTTGCCGCCCCAGCGTTTTTTGATCCATTCAATATCATTCCAGTTCAGGCTTGGGTCAAACTGCTGGGCAGTCCATGAAGAAAGGGAAGATAAATCGTCCACCCCCTTGGCATGGCCGACAATATTGCCGAAGGTGCGACGCTGGGTCCTGGACATTTTCCATACCCATTCCGGTTTCAATGCCAGATTGAGCAGATTCGGGATGGTTGGTTTGGGCGGAGCGGAAAGCCCGTTCTTGATATCCTTGTGGCGCTGGCCCAGCACCTGCAGATCCAGCGTAACCACCAGCGCCGAGCAGTTTGCGGCCTTGGCGCGGTCGATCAGACGTTCATTGAAGTCCCGATCCCGCATAATGTATTGTTGGAACCAGAAGGGCGCCGAGGTATGGGCGGCAATGTCTTCGATTGAGCAAATGCTCATGGTGGACAGACAAAAGGGTACGCCAAATCTTTCAGCGGCCCGGGCAGCAAGAATTTCACCATCGGGATGCTGCATACCGGTAGAACCGGTAGGCGCCAGCGCTAGCGGCATGGCGACATCCTGCTCAAGCATTTTGCTGCGTAAATTACGGTTTTCAATGTTGACCGCAACACGCTGACGAAACTTGATTTTCTGGAAGTCTTCCTGATTGGCGCGATATGTGGATTCAGTCCATGCGCCCGAATCTGCATAGTCGTAGAACATTTTTGGAACTTTGCGCCGCGCGATGCGTTGCAGATCGTCCAGGCAGGTGATTTTGGTAAGATCAGCCATTATTTTTCATTTCCAGGAAAACAAATAATAGCGTCAATTATACGGATAAGGGTGAAGAAACCACAGTCTCTTCACCCTTAAAATTAAAAAAACGAAAATCGCAGCGCTTATTCTGTCGGCCAGCGCAACACCGCCTTTTCAATCTTGCCTTTGGCAAGCGTAAAGGCGTGCTTGCGGGTCTCGCCCTTATAGGTGGCAGTCAGCGCATATTTTCCGTCGGGCAGCTTAACGTTCAGGTACGGCCCGGTGTTGGCGGCATCAAATATTTTTTTGTTGTCCTTGTCAACAATCTGGACTGCCACATCAGACAGGAATGCCTGATCCTTGACCGCTGAAAACGTCATATGCAAGTTGTAGTCTTTCTCGGCGCTTTTCATTTCATTCTGCTCGGCGTTGCCGATACCACCCGTAATATACTGAATCGACTCATAGCTTTGTGGTTGCACCTGAGCAAATACTGTATTGGCGCAGCTTATAGTCAGACCCAGAGCCAGGGCAGAGGTCGCCAGAAACGCTTGAATGTGGCGGATGGAAAATTGTGTGTTCATTCTGATACTCCTTATAAAGCGATCCAGACGCATGTACTGATATGCGTATATAAAAACCCGGATAGCCAAACCAGTGTAAACATAAAAACTGTGGAAATAGCCTTTTTGATGTCGGCTGAAATATTTTTGGCAGTTCGAAATATCCGGAACGCCCACGCGTCTGGCGACATCTAATGCAGTGAATGGGACGATTGTGGCGCTGGCGCGCTGGCAATCCGTTCTGTCATAAACCATATCGTTCTGTCATAACCATATATTAAAGGACGCAAAATGAAATTAACGAACATTGCATGGGTTCTGGTAGCGGCACTGTCAGGTTGCGCATCGGCAGCAAAGGATACCGGGCCCACTGATGCGCAAATTGCCGCCATCGTAGTTACTGCCAACCAGGTAGATGTGGATGCGGGCAAACTGGCCGCATCACAGTCCAGATCGAAGCAAGTGCGATCATTTGCCAATTTGATGGTGACCGATCATAACGCGGTCAATCGCTCGGCCACGGCGCTGGTGCAGAAGCTGAACGTCAAACCGGAGCCTGGACAAACCAGCGGCGAGTTGCAGGCAGCCGGTGACGCCAATCTGGCAAAATTGAAAACACTGAAAGGCGCCGCGTTTGACAGGGCTTACGTTGATCATGAGGTGACCTACCACGAAGCGGTGATTGACGCACTTGATAAGACGCTGATTCCCAGTGCTGACAATGCCGAGTTGAAAGCGCTGTTGATAAAAGTGCGACCCGCTTTCGTTGCGCATTTGGAACATGCAAAACATCTCCAGGAGCAATTAAAATAATGAACGGTCAACACAGCATGGTCGAGGCTGGCGTGGGCAGGGCAAGCAACGGTCGGCGCTCTCTTATGTGGATGGCTGCAACCGTGCTGGCGTGTCTGTTGCTGGCGCCCCTGGCGCGTGGGGCGGACAGGGCGGCGCCAGCCGTGCACGTCGTGACGATCCAGAACATGCAGTTTATGCCTGCAGCGTTGACGGTCCGGCCCGGCGAAAAAGTGATGTGGATCAATAAAGATCTGGTCCCGCACACGGCCAGTGCAACGGATTCGCAATTTGATTCAGGCAATATCGCTGCTGGCGCATCCTGGACGTATACTGTCAAAAAGGCGGGTACGGTCCACTATGTCTGTCGATACCATCCTGGCATGCAGGCGACACTGACCGCCCAATAAAAATAGGCGAAAGAGGCAAGAGATGGCAGATGAAGCACTGGCAGTCGCTATTGCTGATGGCAATGAAGATCTTGCATTGGCGCAGCGGATCGCCGCAG
>DATGQC010000196.1:0-5172 GCA_035304425.1 Advenella sp. | reverse complement strand
CCTGCTGTTTCCCACTCTGCAAACACAGCGACTATTACAGCCACAGCAGAACCTGCAACAGAGCCCACAGCAGAACCGACTGAACACGTGTTTGATTGTCTTTCCAGCCAGTCCCAGTCCAAACCCAGACCGGCGGTCAGGCTTGGGTTTAATCAGCTCAAAGGCATGCAGGAGGCGGCGGCGCAGCGGATCGTGCAGGCGCGTACCCAGGCGCCTTTTGACTCTGTTGCCGACCTGGCGCGACGCGCTGACCTGAGCCGGCATGACCTGAATGCGCTGGCTGCTGGCAATGCGCTGGAGAGTCTGGCTGGTCATCGCAGGGCTGCCTTGTGGGATGCGGTTGTCAGTGTGTCCGATAAAGATATGCTGCGAGAGGCGCCCGTGTATGAGACGGAGAGTCCGCAACTGACGTTGCTGACGGAAGGGCAGTCGATGGTGGCCGATTATGATTCGCTGGGCCTGACGCTCGGACGTCATCCCCTGGAATTATTACGTGACAAATTGAGCAAGATGCGTTTTTCTTCTTCTGCGGTTCTGCAGGAACAACCTGACCGGCGCCTGGTGCGTGCAGCCGGCATCGTTACGGTCAGGCAGCGTCCCGGCACAGCCAAGGGCGTTGTTTTTGTGACGCTGGAGGACGAATATGGGCAAATCAATCTGTTGATACGACCAGCGCTGGTAGAACGTCAACGCAAGGAACTGCTCACTTCCCGTCTGATGGGCGCCTATGGGCGCTGGCAGTCAGCCAACGGTGTACAACATGTGATTGTGGAGCGGCTGGTCAATCTGACGCATTTGCTGGGTCAATTGCAGACGCGCAGCCGCAATTTCCATTAAGCTGGCCCATCAAAACAGGTTCATTAAACAGGTTCATTAAACAGGTTCATTAAGCAGCGATGTTGTGCCGGCTCTTTATGCCAGCACGCGACAGCAACGGCCTGTTCCGCGAACGGCTTTCTATATATGAACCATGACGCCATGAACCCGGAACATGACTGGTTACGCTGCGGGTCACGACGCGTTACTCCGGCTGGACGACTGTCCGTATCGCGTCACAATGTGCCGGAATTTGCGGCACGTGTGCGTCGCTTCTGAATACATCCAAGGATCAGACCCAACAGGCTGATCACAACGATTAAGCCGTTTCCAACCCGGGTGTATAGCGTTAAGCCTTGTGTGCCCTGTATTTGCACGTCCAGGATACCGGCGGTTGCCGTGGGCAGCTGCGATAATACACGACCCTTGGCATCAATGGCCGCCGTTGATCCGGTATTGGTGGCGCGCAGCATGGGTCTTGCCGTTTCCATACTGCGCATGCGTGAGATCTGCAAATGCTGTCTTAGCGCCCAGGTATTGCCAAACCAGCCCAGATTGCTGACATTGAACAGCACGCTGGCCCCGGGCGAGCCGTCTGCCTGGGTACGCAGGGCGGGCAGCAATTCTTCACCAAAGACATCTTCATAGCAGATGTTGGGCGCGAATCGCTGGTTATTGACGGCAAAGCTTTCCTGGCCCTGGTCACCGCGATCAAAGTCGCCCAGCGGAATATTCAGGGCATCGACAAACCAGCGAAAACCCAAAGGAACAAACTCGCCAAATGGCACCAGATGCTGCTTGTCATAGACCGGTACCTGCTGGCCCTGCATCAGGGCTGAAACCGAAGTATCGCTATTTATCGCCAGCACGCTGTTGGTATAGCGATCCTGACCCTCTGATACCGTGTGCATGGGTGTTCCCATGAACAGGGTCGCTTTCATCTGATTTGCGAGTTCGACAACCGATTGCCAGAACTCTGGCGCCATCCTGTCCTGAAATGTCGGCAGAATGGTTTCAGGGAAAATAATGACCGAGGGCGCGCGTTGCGCGTCTGCCGAGGGGCGCGTGGCCAGCGCAAACTGAGTTTGCAGGGAACTCATCAATTGTGCCGGATCAAACTTCATTTGCTGCGCAATATTGCCTTGAACCAGTCTTATTGTCATCATCGGGCCATGGTTGTCAAACCATGTGATGCGGGACAAGGCAAAGCTGACGATAAACATGCCCAGGAGCGCACTGGCCATGGCCGCCATGATGCCGGGGCGATTGTGCTTCACATAATAAACGATGCAGGCAACCAGGCCACTGGCCAGCGCGGCCAGAAAGGCCACGCCATAGACGCCCGTGACGGGAGCCCAGGCCGACAGCAAACTGTTGGTATGGGCGTAGCCGATATTGTTCCAGGGAAAGCCGGTAAATACAAAACCGCGCAGCCATTCGCCGAGCGTCCAGGCGCACGCCCACAGCAGCGGGCGCCCCAGCGCCTGCGGTACACGCATCACATTCAGGTCGCGACCCAGCCAGGCGGTACAGGCGCCGGCAAGTCCGGCATATAGCGATAGATAAAGCGCAAAAAGCAATACGGCCAAGGCAGCAAGCGGCGCCGCCAGGCCGCCGAAATGATTCATGCTGATGTATAGCCAATAGACGCCTACGCAGAAACTGCTGGTGCTAAAGACAAAGGCGGACAAGGCGGCGCGTCCGATATGCCTGGTACTGAAAACAATAAATGCAGGCACCGCCATAGACAGTACCTGAATATAGGGCAAGGTCCAGCCGGGCAGGGGATCAGGGGAAAAACTCAGGGCATGAATAGCCCCGGCCACGATGAGAAGGAGCCAGACCATGTTATCAGGATTCGGTTTTACTGTGACTGCTGCTCATGGCAGACAGACGTTTGACATGCAGCCACAAGGCGCGCCGGGCATCGGCACGCAGGACCTGGAATCGCAATCCCTGGAAATCGTAGCTGTCGCCCCGTTGCGGAATGTGATCCAGCTCCGCCGCCAGCCAGCCGCCGATCGTGTCGTAATCGTCTTCGGGAATGGCAACCTGCAGTGTCTGGTTCAATTGCCGGATATCGGTGATGGCCATCACGCGCCACGACGTATCGGTTTCCGGGAAGATGGTCATTTGCGCGTCATCGTCGTATTCGTCTTCGATATCGCCCACGATCTGTTCCAGCACGTCTTCCATCGTGACCAGACCGGCAATGCTGCCATATTCGTCAATCACAATGGCAATATGATTGCGGTTTTCGCGAAAATCCCGCAGCAGCTGGTTCAGTCGCTTGGTTTCGGGAATGTAGTTGGCCGGTCGGACCAGACTGCGGATATCGGTTTGCGGATTGTTGATGAACCGCAGCAGGTCCTTGGCCAGCAGGATGCCGATGATATTGTCTTTTTCTTCTTCATAGACCGGAAAGCGGGAATGAGCCGTATCGATCACGATAGGAAGCAGTTCCTGCAGGGGCTTGCTGATATCCAGCAAATCCATGCGCGAACGCGGGATCATGATGTCGCTGACGTTTTTCTCGGTGAAGGAAATGGAGCCGACGATCATGGAGTAGGAATCGTCGTCGATAATGTCCCGATCATGCGCAGCGGAGAGTATCTCCTGGATGTCTTCCCGGTCTTCGGGTTCGTTCTGGCCCAGCAGGCCTTTTATTCGCTGGAGAAGTGAGCGGGAAGCGGGCTTTTTGCCTGGCAGACTGTCTGCCTCGGCGTCGTTGGAAGGGTATGGATCTGACATCTCTGGACGTCTAGTTTAGGAAGTTATAAGGATAACGCATATTTGCGTCTATTTGATGAAAAAAGCGTGATACTTTGGGTAAACCCGGCTTTTATCGGCGCCGGACTTTCAGGAGGGCAGCGTCTGCGCAGCCGTGAGTATTCGCTGCGAATCGGGTCTTTGTTGCTATGGCAAGGCGACACACGACCGGAATGTTATAGACAGCAGGCTGGCGCACACAAAGTGGCAGGTCATTGAAAAAGCCGCGGTGTTGCAACCCAGGCTGGCTAGCACGTCCGCCTGGCTTCAGCGTGGCTGGTATGGATCCGGAAAGCCCAGGCTGGCCAGCAATGCGGTTTCCATCGCTTCCATCTGGATGGCGTCGTCTTCATCCTCGTGATCGTAGCCCAGCGCGTGCAGCACACCGTGTATCACCAGATGGGCCGCGTGCTGTCGCAGGGTTTTGCCCTGCTCGTTTGCTTCTTGTCGCAAGACCGGCACGCACAATACGATGTCGCCACGCGCTGTGCCATCGGGGTCGATCCCGTACTCGAAGGTCAGCACGTTGGTGGCATAGTCGCGGCCGCGGAACTGGCTATTGAGCTCACGCGCTTCGTTCGCGTCAACCAGTCTCAGGGCGAGCTCGGCCTGGACAATGTCGGGATTATCGGTCATGGCCGCGTCTACTGCCCGCAACATCCAGCCGCGAATGCGCTGGCGGGTAATCTCCGGAACGGGCACCACGTGCTGGACCGTCGTGCGCAGATAAGAGGTGTCGCGCATGTTGCGAGCACGGGGCGGGGCCGGTTTACTCATTGGAGGAGCGGCCTTCTGCCAGATCATAGGCATCAATGATGCGGGCGACTAGCGGGTGGCGCACCACATCTTCACTGGTAAAGCGCGACATGGCGATGCCCTGGACATGGGCCAGCACGCGCAGGGCGTGTTCCAGACCGCTTTTCTGCCCTTTGATCAGATCCACTTGCGAGGGGTCGCCGGTAATGACGGCTTTGCTGCCAAATCCGATGCGTGTCAGGAACATTTTCATTTGTTCCTGGGTTGTATTCTGTGCCTCATCCAGAATGACAAAGGCATGGTTCAGGGTGCGGCCCCGCATATAAGCCAGCGGCGCGATTTCAATGGTCTGTTTCTCGAACAGCCGCATGACTTTGTCGAACCCCATCAGATCATAAAGCGCGTCGTACAACGGACGCAGGTAGGGATCCACTTTCTGGGCCAGGTCGCCGGGCAGAAAACCCAGACGCTCGCCGGCTTCCACGGCGGGCCGGGTCAGGATGATGCGCTGTACGTGCTCGCGTTCCAGGGCATCAATGGCACAGGCAACGGCCAGCCAGGTCTTGCCGGTGCCGGCCGGACCCGTGCCGAAAGTAATGTCATGCCGCAAAATATTGTTCAGGTAATCACGCTGGCGTGGGGTACGTGGACGCAGGTCATTGCGCCGCGTGCGCAGTGCAATAGTGCCGCTGTCGTCGTCCAGCGGCGGTAGCTCCGGCAGGCCGGATGCGCCCGTTTGGCGCCGGTGCCGGCTGTCATCAGTCTCGGGCTTGCTGCGATCGGCGCTGCCCGAAGGTTTTGCATTGGCCCGCAATTCAACCAGCCCCAGCT
>DATGQC010000195.1:0-6500 GCA_035304425.1 Advenella sp. | reverse complement strand
AGAGCGGCGCAGCCTGGCCTATGCCGGCTATACCGATCTGGCCTCGCGCCCCGAAGTATATGAGTTGATTGCCGATTGCATTAGCAAGGTCAATGCCGATGTCGCGCAGGACCCCCAGTTATCGGGCTTGCAGATTCACCGCTTTTTGATTCTGCATAAAGAGCTGGATCCGGATGACGGTGAGCTGACGCGTACCCGCAAGGTGCGGCGCGCGTTCATCGCTGAACGTTACGGCGTGCTGATCGATGCGCTGTTTGCGGGTAAGCCCAGCCAGTACATCGAAACCGAAGTCAAATATGAAGATGGGCGAACCGGGAAAATTGCCGCAGAGCTGAAAATCCAGCGCGCCGTCGTCGTGCCCGATCCACTGAAAAAGGCCGCATGAGCATGAGTGACCAACGTGAAGCCAGAATCGGCAAGGTGATCCTGGATATGCAGAATATCTCGCTGCGCTTTGGCGGCGTCAAGGCGCTGACCGACATTTCGTTCAATGTCAGGGAGCACGAGATTCGCGCGATTATCGGGCCCAATGGCGCCGGCAAAAGTTCCATGCTCAATGTGATCAATGGCGTATATGTGCCGCAGGACGGCAGCATCGAGTTCGATGGTAAACAGTTCGGCCGGATGACGCCACGTCGTGCCGCCGAGATGGGGGTGGCGCGCACTTTTCAGAACCTTGCGCTGTTCAAGGGAATGAGTGTGCTGGACAACATCATGACCGGCCGCAATCTGCGCATGAAAAGCGGACTGCTCTCGCAAGCCTTCCGTATCTTTGGCGCCGAAAAAGAGGAAATTGCCCATCGCGAATTCGTCGAAAACATTATTGATTTCCTGGAAATCCAGGCCTATCGCAAAACCCCGGTGGGTCGTCTGCCTTACGGTTTGCAAAAGCGCGTGGACCTGGGCCGGGCGCTGGCCATGGAGCCGCGCATGCTGCTGCTGGACGAGCCCATGGCGGGCATGAATATCGAAGAAAAGCAGGATATGAGCCGCTTCATTCTGGATGTCAATGACGAGTTCGGCACGACGATCGTGTTGATCGAACATGATATGGGCGTGGTGATGGACATTTCCGATCGGGTAGTGGTGCTCGACTACGGTAAAAAAATCGGCGATGGTACGCCGTCGGAAGTGCGCTCGAACGAAGATGTGATTCGGGCTTATTTGGGTGTGGAGCACTGATCATCATGGCTTACTTTCTTGAAACGCTTTTTGGTGGTCTGATGGGCGGCATGCTGTATGCGCTGGTCGGACTCGGTTTTGTGCTTATCTTCAAGGCATCGGGGGTGTTCAACTTTGCCCAGGGCGCCATGGTGCTGGTTGCCGCGTTGTCCATGGCGCGGTTTTCAGTATGGATCCCGCAATGGCTGGGATTTGAAAATCTGCTGCTGGCCAATATCCTGGCGTTTATCGTCAGTGCCGGTGTGATGGTGCTGATCGCCATTCTGGTGGAGCGGCTGGTGCTGCGTCATCTGGTTAACCAGGAAGGCACCACGCTCCTGATGGCCACGCTGGGCATCAGTTATTTCCTGGATGGACTGGGACAAATTATTTTCGGCAGTTCGGTGTACTCCATCAATGTGGGCATGCCCAAGGATCCGGCTTTCATCCTGAACTCCGTGTTTGAAGGGGGCATCCTGATCAGCCTGGAAGACCTGACGGCTGCGGTTATTTCCGCCGTGCTGGTGGCGCTGCTGGCGTTCTTTTTCCAGTACACGGCGACAGGGCGCGCCTTGCGTGCCGTGGCCGATGATCATCAGGCCGCGCAATCTATCGGCATTCCGCTGAATCGTATCTGGGTCATCGTCTGGGTGGTTGCAGGGATTGTGGCGCTGGTTGCAGGGATTATCTGGGGGTCCAAGTTCGGCGTGCAGTTTACGCTGTCCACCGCTGCGCTGCGCGCCTTGCCGGTTGTGATATTGGGCGGCCTTACATCGGTACCTGGCGCGATTATCGGCGGCCTGATTATCGGTGTCGGCGAAAAGCTGTCCGAAGCCTATATCGGACCGTTCATCGGTGGGGGAATCGAGATCTGGTTTGCCTACGTCCTGGCGCTGGTGTTCCTGCTGTTCCGCCCGCAGGGACTGTTCGGCGAAAAAATCATAGACCGTGTGTAAAAGGCAAGGAAATCCATATGTTTTATCGTGAAAACGGTCAGTTCAAAATCAGTTACCGGCAGGATCAGCAGGTGTTTCCGATCAGGCAGGACCGGATCTTTATCGGATTGCTGCTGGTGGCGGCGATTGTCGCCGTGCCGCTGCTGTCTTCCGATTATTTCCTGGGCGGGATCATGATCCCGTTCCTGATCCTGGCCATGGCGGCCATCGGTTTGAATATTCTGGTCGGTTATTGCGGGCAGATTTCCATGGGTACCGGCGCCTTCATGGCGGTGGGCGCCTATGCGGCATGGAACTTCGGCGTGCGCTTCCCGGGGTTGCCGCTGATCCTGCAACTGCTGATGGGGGGCGTCTTTGCCACCCTGGTCGGCATTCTGTTCGGGATTCCCAGCCTGCGCATTCGCGGTCTGTATCTGGCGGTGGCCACGCTGGCGGCGCAGTTCTTCGTTGACTGGACCTTTCTGCGGATTCCCTTCTTCACCAATAATTCATCATCTGGCAGCGTGTCGGTGCCGCGACTGGACTTTTTTGGTCTGCCGATTCAAACGCCACTGCAGAAATATCTGTTCGTCCTTGCATTTGTGATCGTCATTGCCGTGCTGGCCAAGAACCTGGTGCGCGGCGCCATCGGCCGTGAGTGGATGGCCATTCGCGATATGGACGTGGCCGCGTCTGTGATCGGCATCCGTCCCATGTATGCCAAGCTCAGCGCCTTTGCCGTCAGCTCGTTCATTGTGGGGATCGCCGGCGCCTTGTGGGGTTTTGTCCATCTTGGTTCCTGGGAACCGTCTGCCTTCGATCTGAACCGCTCGTTCCAGTTGCTGTTCATGGTGATTATCGGTGGGCTCGGATCCATCGTCGGCAGTTTTTTCGGGGCGGCCTTTATTGTCCTGGTGCCCATTGCGCTGAACCGGATTCCCGAAATGCTGGGGCTGTCGCTGGGCGTGGATACGGCCGCGCACATCGAGCATATGGTGTTTGGCGCGCTGATTGTATTTTTCCTGATCGTTGAGCCGCATGGTCTGGCGCGCCTGTGGAGCATTGCGAAAGAAAAACTGCGGATCTGGCCGTTTCCGCACTAGTGGGGTTCAGTTTGCTGTGCTGGATGTGTTCAATAAATAAAACCTATCTGGATGAAAATCCGAGGAGAGAGACATGAAATTGCAGATGAAACAATGGATAGCCGCACTGGGTGTTGCCGGTGTGCTGGGTACGCTGCCGCTGCAGGTGCAGGCCGCCGAGGAACAGTTTGTCCCGTTGCTGACCTATCGTACGGGTTCGTTCGCGCCGCTGGGTATTCCCTGGGCCGACGGCAAGATTGATTATCTCAAGCTGGTCAATGCGCGCGACGGCGGCATCAACGGCGTCAAAATCGTCTATGAGGAATGCGAAACCGCTTATGCGACGGATCGCGGCGTGGAATGTTACGAGCGCCTGAAGGCGGCCCATGGCGGGGCGTCGGGCTTTGATTCGCAGTCCACTGGCATCACATTTGCGGTTTCCGACAAGGCGCCGGGAGACAAGGTGTCTATTGAAACGGTGGGTTATGGCTTGTCTCAATCGGCAGATGGCTCGGTTTTTGAATGGAATTTTCCATTGCTGGGCACCTACTGGACCGCCGCCGATGTGATGATTCAGGACATTGCCAAAAAACTGGGTGGTGAAGACAAGCTCAAAGGCAAGAAGATAGCCCTTGTCTACCATGACTCGCCCTACGGCAAAGAGCCGATCCCGTTGCTCAAGGCCCGCGCCGAAGCCAATGGCTTTGAACTGCAGCTTTATCCGGTAACGGCGCCAGGCGTTGAACAGAAATCCACATGGCTGCAGATCCGCCAGAAACGGCCTGATTACGTGTTGCTGTGGAGTGCGGGGATCATGACGCCAACGGCCATTCGCGAGGCGCAGTCTACCGGCTATGCCCGTGACAAGATCTATGCCATCTGGTGGGCCGGGTCCGAGGGCGACGTCAAGGATCTGGGCGAAGTGGCCAAGGGGTACAACGCCATTACGATTCACAATACCGGCGAGGCCAAAGGCAAAGTATACGACGATCTGAAAACCCACCTGTTTGACAAGGGCAATGGGTCCAGCAAAAACACCCTGGGCACCATCGCTTACACCCGCGGCCTGGTCATTTCCATGCTGCAGGTAGAGGCTATTCGCACTGCCCAGGAAAAATACGGCAAGGGCAAGCATATGACGTCCGAGCAGGTGCGCTGGGGTTTCGAAAACCTGAACCTGACCGAGGAGCGATTGAAGCAAATCGGCTTTGATCAAATCATCAAACCGTTCAAGACGTCTTGCGCCAACCACGTTGGTGAAGACTGGGCGCGAATCGTCCAGTGGGACGGCAGCAAGTTTGTTCCGGTTTCCGATCTGTATCAGGCAGACCAGAAGTACGTAGGACCGCTGGTCAAGTCGGAGGCCGAGAAATACGCTCAGTCAAAGAAAGTCACGCCTCGTGACTGCAGCAAGACTTCTTCCTGAGGGATGAGGCACGTCCATCCCCGGCGCGGTACGGCGCCGGGGGTTGGGCAACCCATCAGACAGCACTAGCGGGATACCAATATGCAAACCACGCCAACTGCAGCAGATGCTGCCGCCAAGCCGGAACCCGACAGGCTCCTGTTGAACGTTAACGGCATTGAAGTGATCTATAACCACGTCATTCTTGTACTGCGCGGCGTTTCGCTGGTGGTGCCGGAAGGCAGGATTGTCGCACTGCTCGGCGCGAACGGCGCAGGTAAGACGACAACGCTGCGCGCCGTGTCGAACCTGCTCAAAAGCGAGCGCGGCGACGTGACCAAAGGAACGATTCATTACCAGGACGAACGCGTCGACAGCATGACGCCGGCCGACCTGGTTAAACGGGGAGTGATTCAGGTCATGGAAGGACGTCATTGTTTCGGCCACCTGACCATTGAGGAAAACCTGCTCACCGGCGCCTACACCCGCAAGGTAAGCAAGGGCGACATCCAGGCATCGCTGGATCGGGTGTATCAGTATTTTCCCAGGCTCAAGCAGCGTCGCGCCAGCCAGGCAGGCTACACCTCGGGTGGTGAACAGCAGATGGCGGCGATCGGACGGGCGCTGATGGCCGATCCTAAAATGATTCTGCTGGATGAACCGTCCATGGGGCTGGCGCCGCAGATTGTCGAGGAAATCTTCGAAATCGTACGTGACCTCAATACCCGTGAACGGGTGAGTTTTCTGCTGGCCGAACAGAACACCAATATCGCGCTGCGTTATGCAGACTATGGCTATATCCTGGAAAGCGGCAGGGTGATGATGGACGGCACGGCCCGGGAACTGGCCAGCAACGATGACGTGAAAGAGTTTTATCTGGGCATTGAAAGCGGGGATCGGAAAAGCTTTCGCGACACCAAATTTTATCGCCGCCGCAAGCGCTGGCTGGCTTAGGAGCAGAGTATGACTGAGTATTTCGATGCTCTGGAAGTGCGCGATCAGGCGCAGCGCGAGGCCGACCTGTTTGCCGCCTTGCCCGCAGCGCTGCTGGCAGCGCGTGAGCGTGCACCCGCGATTGCCACCCAATTGCGGGACGTGCAGGTAGACCGTATCACCAGTCGGCAGGCGCTGGCCGCGATCCCGGTATTGCGTAAATCCGAGCTGCTCAAGCGCCAGCAAGCGCAGCGCCGGCAGGCCCTCGGACAGCACGCCGTCAAGGGCGCGGGCGCGGCTGCCGGCAATGTTGTGCAACGTGTCTTTGGTGGCTTTTCAACGATCGGCTGGGGCGACGCGGCGCGCGTATTTGCCTCGCCCGGCCCCATTTATGAACCCGAGAGCAAACGTGCCGATTACTGGCGTTTCGGCCGCGCGCTGTATGCGGCCGGCTTTCGGGCCAACACGCTGCTGTACAACTGCTTTTCGTATCACTTTACCCCTGCCGGCTCCATGTTTGAAACCGCCGGTCTGGCCATTGGCTGCACAGTCTTTCCGGGCGGGGTCGGCCAGACTGAAATGCAGGTTGCAACCATCCACGATTTGCAGCCCGAGGGCTATGCAGGCACGCCCAGCTTTCTCAAACTGATCCTGGAGAAAGCCGACGAAATGCAGATCGCCTTGCCATCGTTGAAGCGCGCCCTGTTTTCAGGGGAAGCCTTTCCGCCCTCTTTGCAGACCTGGTTCGCAGAACGCGGGATCCACGGCTATCAGGCCTATGGCACCGCCGATCTGGGCCTGATCGCCTACGAATCCGAAGCGCGGGACGGGCTGATCATCGGCGAGGATATTGTGCTGGAGATTGTGCGGCCCGGCACCAATGAGCCGGTGCCGGAAGGCGAGGTCGGCGAGATCGTTGTGACCACCCTGAATCCCGATTATCCGCTACTGCGCTTTGGCACCGGAGATCTGTCGGCGATCATG
>DATGQC010000194.1:0-5023 GCA_035304425.1 Advenella sp. | reverse complement strand
AAGGAAGCGCCCTTGGAGGAAGAGCGTCTGATTCCAGGGTTAAAGAGAATATAACCTGGAGAGTAGAACTGCCCACTCTGGACACACGATACGCCTTGCAGGCGCAACGTGAGACGAAACCCAGAGCACCGCGCTATCGGGTCTGGCCACGCCAATGCAACCCTTCCCCTTTTCTTTAAAAACATTTAGTATCTGATAAAAAATAATTCAAATGCAAGATAAGAAATAGGAGAAATCATGTCTGTTGTGTCATCGCGTTTTGTCATGCTACTGGGTGTCGCTTGCGGCTTGGCAATCGTCGCTGGTTGCGCAGCAACCGGGCAGAACGATCAGGCAGCCCGTTCCTGCGGTCAACTGAACGGCGCCACCGTGCCTGCCGCGTCCATTGGCCTGGCTACGCGCGGCGCGAAGGTCACGGCAACGCAATACCAGCCACCGGTCTCTGCCGCACCCAAGTCCCATCAAGGTTATTGCAAGGTACTGGGCGACATTGTTCCGGTGGACCCCCAGGCGCCTGCCATCAAATTTCAGCTGAATCTGCCTGCCCGCTGGAACGGCAAATCGCTGATGATCGGCGGCGGCGGGTATAACGGCGTGCCTGCCAAAACCACAGATCTGCTTCCGGCCGGCCCGGTGGATAAACCGGACCCCATTGGACTTGGTTATGCCACGTATGGCAGTGACTCGGGTCATCAACTGGCAGACGATCCGGCCAACCCCGGCAAGTTTGCGCTTAACCAGGAGGCGCTGAAAAACTTTTCCTATGAGGCCCTTAAGAAAACCCATGACACGGCCCAGTATCTGATTGCAAGCCATTATGGCAAGAGCCCACAATTGAAATATTTCGCCGGAGGCTCTACTGGCGGTCGTGAAGCGCTTGCCGTGATTCAAAAATGGCCCGGCGACTTCAACGGCGTCATTGCCCTTTATCCGGCCTTTGCTGCCGCCTCGCTGGATTTGCAGTTCGGTCGCATTACGCGTGCCCTGGCCCAGCCCGGCGCTTATCCGAACCAGCAAAAAAGGGCGGCGTTGTATAAGGCCGGCATGCAGGCATGCGATGGACTCGATGGCGTCAGGGACGGCTTGATCAGCAACCAGCGCCAATGCAACCGGATTTTTGATCCTGCCAGGGCGACGGTGGACGGGCAGCCCTTGCGCTGTGAAAACGGCGCGGATACGGGCAACCAATGCCTGTCGGACGCGCAGATCCGGGCGATGAAGGTATTTGCGTCGGACATCATATTCAAGCCGCCGCTCGGTAGTGGCGAAGTGCGTCATGCCGGTTTTAATACCTGGGGTGTAGATCTGGGGCGCCCGGCGGGCGACAGCAAACTGCAGGCCACCGTCAACTACCTGAATCTGGGCTCGACTGCACCGGCCTATCCAATGCCGCCCAATCCGGCAGGCAGCCAAAGCGTGCCTTATCATGCGGGGTTCTGGGACCAATGGGTCAAGTATTTCATCACGCAGGACCCCGCCTACAACAGCTTGTCGCTGAATCCGGCTCAGCCGGGCAAATGGCGCAAGCGTATCAATGAGTTGACCCGGCTGCAGGACATCAACCAGACCGACCTGTCTGCCTTTGCCGATCGTGGCGGCAAACTGCTGATTGCCCATGGCGTTGCCGACGGCCTGGTGCCCACGCGCGCGACCGAAGATTATGTAAGACGGCTACGTGCCACCATGGGCAAACAGAAAGCCGATCAGTTCCTTCGCTACTACGAAATTCCCGGCTATGGCCACGCCGTTAGCACCGTCTTCAATGCCAGTTGGGATTCCCTGGGCGCACTGGAAAATTGGGTGGAGAAGGGTGTTGAACCCGGGCCCCAAGTGGTGGCAGATACGGCTGGCGTACCCGGCAGAACCCGTCCGCTATGTGAATATCCATCCTGGCCGAGATACAGGGGCAGTGGCGATGTCAACCGCGCTGCTTCGTTCGAGTGCGTGCGCCAATGACGCGAGCCGATCCTGTTTAGGTGTGAGGCAGACAGATAAGGCAGGCAAGCGATAAGCGGCGCACGTGCCCCACATGCGCGCCCGAGCGGGTGCATTTCAGCGACATGTTTTCTCCGGGCCGGTCTGGTCAGACCGGCACAATACCAGGCTAGCTTTCGAGCCGATTCCGTTGTTTGGCCCATCCGCAGCGCAAAGCAAATACGGGCTGTTTTGAACGAAACGGGCCCACGCTGCCGCCGGCAACCCGTCGCCTGGGCGTGGCACCATCTACCCGTTAACTAAGGGATAACACTAATATGGTTAACCCTTGAGCAGTGCTGCAACATTAAATCCCTATAATGGCAGCCAGCCTTCCAATAAATTGGAAAAATCAACTAATCAGGACCGATACGCTGCCGGGAAAAATAGTGCCAGCTGGCCGCTTTCTCTGTTCCATCCAAGCTGTCGCCGTTTGTTGTTATTAAGGGGATTATTTTGTTAAGCATGATATCTATTGTGATATCTCTGGTTCTGCTGATGTATCTGGCGTATCGGGGATATTCCGTTCTGATCCTGGCACCGCTGATGGCCGCGCTGGCCGTTCTGCTCTCTGGCGATGTTGCCCAGCTTCTGCCCATTTACACCGAAACCTTCATGCCGGCGCTGGGCAAATACCTGCTCCAGTTCTTTCCGGTCTTTTTGCTGGGCGCGCTGTTTGGCCAGCTCATGGCCGATTCGGGCGCAGCCGCCTCTATCGCCAACTGGATCATGCGTGTACTTGGCCCCCGCCATGCCATTCTTACCGTTGTCCTGGCCTGCGGCATTCTGACTTACGGCGGCGTCTCGCTGTTCGTGGTTGCCTTTGCCATCTATCCGATTTCAAAAGTCATGTTCTACATGGCAGACATTCCCAAACGCCTGGTGCCCGCCGCCATCGCCCTGGGCGCCTTTACCTTTACCATGACGGCGCTGCCGGGCACGCCGGCCATCCAGAACACCATTCCCATTCCCTACTACGGCACCAACGCCTTTGCTGCGCCTGGCCTGGGTATTATCGGCGGGCTGATCATGTTCGGCCTGGGCATGCTATGGCTCACGAGTCGCGCCCGCAAGGCGAAGGCTGCCGGCGAGGGCTATGGAGATCATAACGATGGCGTGGCCAGCGAGGTGATCAGTACCGACCACAATATTTCATTTGTAAGCAGTATCATTCCGCTGATCCTGGTGATCGGCGTCAATGCCCTGTTTACCTATGGCATATTCGAGGGCATGGACCTGACCTTCCTTAAGGAAACCTTTCCTGCGCTCAATGTGAAAGGCGCATTGGGACTATGGGCCATCATCATTTCACTTGTTATTGCGTGTCTGTGGCTCATTATTACCCGGCTACGCCATTGGACCAACCTGCAGGACACCATCAACAAGGGCGCCTACGGCTCCATGCTGCCCATCTTCAATACCGCCTCGGAAGTAGGCTATGGCGCAGTGATCGCCAGCCTGGCCGGCTTTGCCATTATCAAGGAATTCGTGCTGGGCGTCGCCCCTGGCAACCCGCTTATTTCCGAGAGCATTGCCATGACCTCGCTGGCCGGTATTACCGGTTCCTCATCGGGCGGTTTGAGCATTGCCCTGCAAACACTGGGCGCAGACTACCTGCGCCTGGCCCAGGAAAACAATATCAGCCCCGAACTGCTGCACCGCGTGGCGGTGATGTCGGCTGGCGGGTTCGACACGCTGCCGCATTGCGGCGCGATTATCACGCTACTGGCCATTTGCGGCCTCACTCACCGCCAGTCCTATCTGAATATTGCAGCGGTGACAATCGTGATACCGCTGATTGCTGTCGCCACCGTCATTACGCTGGGCACGATGTTCGGATCGTTCTGATCGGTCAGTCCTGGTTTCGGCTGATGCCCGGGCGGTACGCGAAAAAGTCCCGTCCGGCCAGCAGCGCCTCGGACGCAGACCAGAGCGCGGCCGCGACATCTGGCTGCTGAACATCCCTGGCGTATTGCATCAGGGTGGCGGCCAGCGTATTGGGTTCGTCGGTAAACGTAGTTAACTGTGCATTCAGATCCTGCAGGATTGCTCGGGTCTGCGGCGTCCAGCTGTCTTGCAAGTCGTGCAATTGCGCAATGCTGTGGCCGAAGTTCAGCGCAGATATAAGATGCGCCGGCGCCAGGCTATGCCGCTGGCTCGATTGCGCCAGATGGGCGGTCAGGCGCAGCGTCTGGCGAACCGAACGCGCCATCCATTGCCCGGCCCCCAGTTTATCGCTGTTATTGATCAGCCGGAATAAATCGCGGTGGATGGTCCGGGTGGCCTCATGCACGTGCCGGTCGCTGCGCCGGGGCAACAGGATAAAGCCGCCGGCCACAATACATGCCGCTACAATCATCGACCCTGACTCGGCCGCCACATCCATTGGCGTGACAACGCGCGCCGGCAGCATGGCCTGGCTACCCAGCAAAAACGCCATGGTGGCGTCCAGCGCCGGAAAACCGAACATCGTGCTGGCGCGCGCCATTCCGCCAACCAGCAGGAATGGCAGGATAGAGGCTACAACCAGCCCGGTACTGTGGATATGCGGAAAGATCGCAAGCCGGTAGCCAACCGCGATAATGGACCCGACAATAATGCCCTTGAGCAGAAACGGCGCGACGATCTGCGGTTTGACCATGGAGCCCAGCACCAGAGAGAACATGGCGGTCGCCAGCGCGGTCATCTCGCCAATAAAAGAACCGCCTACATAGGCAAGCGATGCCGATACCAGCGTGATCAGGCCGCACAGCAGGCCGGTCTGACGCGCCAGCCCCCAATGGGTCGCGGGCGCCAGCATGGTTGCATCCGGTTTGAACATAACCCGCGCCGACTCCTGGTCTGATGTGAGCAGCGACTTGGCGCCTTTTAACAGACGATGCAAGTGCTGTGCCAGGGTCGGGTCTGTCGCCTGGGCCAGGACCAGCACCTGGTCCATACGCTCAGTACTCAGTATCTGACTGGCGTCTTCCTTGGTTATGGTGGCAACGGTCAGCAGCGCATCGCCCAATTGCGGGGCCACAGGCCGGCCTGGTCGGTTCTGCGTATG
>DATGQC010000193.1:0-4465 GCA_035304425.1 Advenella sp. | reverse complement strand
GTCTGCACTCCAAATACACGGTGGTCACCGCCAAGGACCTGGTCAAGGTCGACGGCAAACAGATCCATATGGGCTAAGCCCCAGGCGCGCTGATGGCGGTCTCAAGGATGCGCCAAAAAAAGCGACCTTCAGGTCGCTTTTTTCATGGGTGCGCCGGCAAGGACCGCATAAAAACGTATCGGGCGCCCGCCAAGACGCCCCGATGTCCCGATGCCTGATCCGTATGCCTAAGCCATATGCCTAAGCCGTAGGTTTTAATGGGCGCCGGATGCCGCCCCGGGCTTGGCCATGAATGGCGGTTTGGTCAGCCACACCAGTCCGACCAGCAGCACGAACAGCCATCCGAGCCCCCAGAAAACTTCGTTGAATGAAATCTGCAATGCCTGCTGATTAATCAGATTATTGATGTTGTAGGCGGCAATCTCGGTGGTCTCGCCATACTGTTTCAACGCTTCTACTGCTGTCGGATTATAGATATTGATATTTTCGCTTAGCTGGGCATGATGAATGACCGAGCGATGGTCCCACAGGAACGTGGTGATCGACGCCGAGAAACTGCCGCCCAGCACCCGTAAAAAGGCCGCCAGGCCGGAGCCGGCAGCGATCTCATCGGGACGCAGGTCGGATAGCAGAATGGTGAGCACCGGCATGAAGAAAAACGCCACGCCCAGACCCAGCACAAGCTGGGTCATGGCAATGTGCATGTAATCCAGGTCCGTGGTGAAGCCGGCGCGCCAGAATGAGGTGAACGACATGACAACGAACGACAGCGAGGCCAGCACCCGCAGATCAATTCGATTGGCATATTTGCCCACGATAGGCGCCAGAAAGACCGGCAAAATACCGATAGGCGCCGAGACTATTCCCGACCACATCGAGTCATAATTAAGCGTACGCTGCAGCCACAAGGGAATCAGCAGGCTGATGGCAAAGAACGCAGAATAGCCGAAAATGAGGGCAATGGTGCCGAAGGCGAAATTGCGATGTCGAAACAGCGTCAGATTGACAATGGGGTTGGGATGGGTCAGTTCCCAGATCAGAAACGCAATCGTGCCAATGACCGCTACAATCGTCAGCACCACGATAAAGTCGGAGCCGAACCAGTCCTTCTCGTTGCCCAGGTCCAATACCACTTGCAGCGAACCCACCGCCACAATCAGCAGGAGCAGACCCATATAGTCTACGCCCGATTTGATGACCGACACCGCTCGCGCTCGCATCTGGATAAAGACAATGAAACTGGCAAACAGCCCCACCGGAATATTGATAAAGAAAATCCATTCCCATGAGTAACTGCTGGTAATCCAGCCGCCCAGGATGGGGCCGGCGACCGGCGCCACCACCGTGACCATGGACAGGATGGACAGCGCCATTCCGCGCCGCGCCGCAGGATAAATGGAAATCAGCAGGCTCTGCGTGATTGGATACATCGGTCCTGCCACTGCGCCCTGCAAAGCACGAAAAACAATCAGTTCCGTCATGTTGGTGGAGATGCCGCAAAGAAACGACGTAATCACAAACAGAATAGTGCAGATATTGAACAGGCGCACCTCGCCGAAGCGCCGACTCAGAAAGCCGGTCAGCGGCAGGGTGATGGCATTGCTCACGGCGAAGGAGGTAATGATCCAGGTGCTTTGCGACGAACTGACCCCCAGGTTGCCGGCAATGGTCGGCAATGACACATTGGCGATCGTGGTATCCAGAACCTGCATGAAGGTGGCAAGACACAGGCCCAGGGTTGTCAGCCACAGACTGGCCGGAGCGAAAGGCTGCGCGGGCGTGCCGGGCGCCGCCGATTGTTTGTTACTCATTGGCGCTTGTGTTATCTGGGTCGTTGGTCGCCAGGTTCTGCTGCACAATCTCGGATATCAATCGATCCGCCGCAGCGACCTGTTGATCATAAATCGTGGTCAGCAGCTTGCTATTGGGATTGATGCCGCTGGCAAGCACTGCGCCGTCCGTATTGTGCAGGTCGGCTTCAACAAACATGGACATGCCAATGCGCAGCGGGTGTTTTTCCAGTTGCTCGGGTTTGGCAAAGTCTACCCGCACCGGGATCCGCTGCACGATCTTGATCCAGTTGCCGGTGGCGTTCTGGGCCGGCAGCAGGGCGAAGGCGCTGCCTGTGCCAATACCCAGGCTGCTGATCACGCCGTCATACACCACATCGTCGCCGTAAAGATCAGAGGTAATGCTGACCGGCTGGCCGATGCGCATGTCTTTCATTTGTGTTTCTTTGAAGTTGGCGTAAATCCAGGCATTCTTAAGTGGGACCACGGCCATCATGGCGCTGCCTGCGGCGACCCGCTGTCCGACCTGCGCCGCGCGCTTGGCGACATAACCATCGGCCGGCGCTGTGATGGTGCTGCGGACATAGGTCAGGTAGGCCGCTTTCAACTTTGATTCGGCAACCAGAATATCAGGATGCTGGTTGATCAGCGTGCCCGCCACCAGTGCGTTGCTCACCTCGGCGTTCTGCTCTGACGCGGTCAATTGACTGCGGGTTGCTTCCAGCTGGCTGATGGCAGATTGATACTGGCTTTGCGCCTGCAGAAATACGTCTCTGGCATGTGCGCTTTCCTCTTCGGAAATGGCGCCGGACTTGACCAGCTTCTGCCTGCGGCTGTAGTCGGCCTTGGCCTTATCCAGCGCTGTTTTGGCTCCCTTGACGGCAGACTCCTGAGCCTGCACCAATGCCTGCTGGGCGCCAGAAGTCGCCCGGGCGCCGCTGGCCTGGCTGTACAGGCTGCGCACTTGCCTGACAGTTTTGGCCAGCGCGGCCTTTGCCTGGTTCAGGGCGACTTCGGCCTCGGTCTGATCCAGGCGAATCAGCGTATCGCCGGCGTGCACAAAATCCCCGTCATCGGCGAAAATGCCCACCACCGTGCCTTCAACCTGCGGCGTGATCTGAATGATATTACCCTGGACGTAGGCGTCGTCGGTGCTTTCATACCAGCGGCCGTTCAGGTAATACATGACACTTGCAATAACAGCGATGATGACGATCGCCAGAAACAACAGCTTGAACAGAAAGCCACGCTTGTTGCCGGCAGGCTGTTTGTTTTGCTTGGTTTTTGCTCCTGCAGTGGAAGAAGCGGGAACGGCGGACGGTGCGTCGGAAGCGACCGTCGTTTTATTTGAATTGGAGCTCATGGAAGATGATAACCGTGATGATCAGCCGGCAAAAGCGGGATCGGACCATGCCTGCGGCATCGCCCGTTTTTCCGACCGGCTGGAATAATGTAGGTTCAACTAATTGGGTAAGCAATAATTGCTTGGTCAATTAATGATAATCACAGAAAAATTCACGGTCAAATATTTTCTGAAAACGGCCGCGCAAACCGTCCGATTCTGTTGTGAAACGCCGGGAAATTCAGTCCGGCGTAAGACTTGGGGCGCTTTGCGGCGCAGATCGTTCGCGCCGGGCAAGCCCCGGGTTGTGAAATGCTCAGGCGGGCTGAGGAGAACGCGCCAGCCACTGCGAACGCGCCATTGGTGGCGCTGCCAATGCTTATTTACGGGCGCCTGCCGGCATCGGATTGGTAGCAACGGCGCCGTTGCACCGCTCAGCACAGGTGGGGCGACGGGCGTCGCGCCGCATATTCAGGGGTGTGCATGAAGCCGTAGCATTGGAACACGCGGCATTGGATCAAAATGACGAGCCGGGTTGCTTCAGGAACTCAATTTCCTCTGGCGTGGATTCGCGTCCCAGAATGTCGTTACGGTGCGGATAACGGCCGAAGGCGTCGATGATGGCTTTGTGCTTCAGTTCGAATTGATACGACTCGTCCGAGCCATACTTGCGGAACAGGCATTCGGCCGCCTGGTGAATCACGGTCGACTCCGAATGCATCATGGGCATCAGCAAAAAATTATTCTCCTGTTGCGTCAGATCGGCAAATTCGGTGGTGCGCGACGCCTCCTGCGACAGCACCAGCGCCATGGCGTCCTGGGCAAAGGCAAGGGGCGTGCCACGGCCGATATTGCGCGAGAACTGATCCAGCACGATGATTTCTGCAAGACGCCCGCGGATCGTGCTGCGCCAGCCGCTTAGTTCGGCGCGCGCGGCTTGTTGCCATACGTCGGTAAAGCGCTCGCGAATCGTTGCATCAAATTGCGGATCGCTGGTGAACCATTGCTCAGAAGGGGTTTGTTCAAACCAGAAGTCAAGAATATCCTGTGGAGACATACGCGATCCTTTTATATAAATAAAGCATTCATCTAGCGAAAGGTGAAGGTTAACCCAAAGGGGCGGCGACGCGAACCGTAACGGGCGGTTCCAGATTGACTGTGTCAACCGGGTGCGGGCCCCTGGCGTCGGCAAGGATGTTGCCCGCCGTTATAATACAGCCTTGATATTACGTGATTCGTCGCCATTTGCGACCTAGTACCGCCTTACAATAACTGCATCGTATTACGGACTTTTTCATGAGATTACTGCTCGCCATTTTTCTGCCTTTTGTTG
>DATGQC010000192.1:0-5819 GCA_035304425.1 Advenella sp. | reverse complement strand
CTGTTCGGGCCGGTGGTGTTCAATTCGGCGGCGCCGGACGATGGCAATATGATGGTGCTTGAAAAAGTGGCGACCGAAGCCCAGAAGACACGGTGGCTGCAGCCTATTGTGGATGGTGCGGTCAGATCATCTTTTGTCATGACAGAGCCGGCGCCCGGCAGCGGTTCCGATCCGTCCATGATGCAGACCACCGCAACCCGGGATGGGAATGACTGGGTGATTCGAGGACGCAAGCACTTTATTACCGGCGCCGGTGTGGCGTCGCACTTCATTCTTATGGCAAGAACGTCGGACGATAGTCGCAAGGGGCTGACTGCTTTCTTATTTCACCGGGATGATCCGGGCTGGGAAATTGTTCGCCGCATTCCCATTATGGGACCGGAGGAACATGGCGGACATTGTGAACTGATATTTGATGGCCTGCGCATTGCCGACGAGAATCGCTTGATGAACGTTGGCGATGGCTTGAAACTGACGCAAATCCGGCTCGGCCCGGCCCGGCTGACTCATTGCATGCGGTGGCTGGGGTTGGCCAAGCGTTCGCTGGAAATTGCCACAGACTATGTTTCCCACCGTGAGTCCTTCGGTGCAAAGCTGGCGGATCGGGAAGGCGTGCAATGGCTGCTTGGCGAGGCCGCCATGGAAATACAGATCAGTCGCCTGCTGACCATGCATGCGGCCTGGAAGCTGGACCAGGGGGACTTTGCCCGCAAAGAAGTGTCCATGGCAAAAGTCGCGGTGGCCGATACGCTGAATAAAGCGGTTGACACCGCCATACAGTTGTGCGGGGCTCGGGGTTATTCCAAAGATACGCCGTTGGAATGGATTTATCGCTATGCACGACAGGCACGCCTGGTCGACGGCGCCTCTGAGGTGCATAAAATGGTGCTGTCCAGGAACCTGCTGCTTGAAGGCAATGATTTCTGGCGCTGGGGTTAGCATGGATATGCAATCGCTTTCCCGGAACATTGCCGATGCGATAAAAGAATGGACGGGCGCGTGCGCAGTAACGGTGACGGACTTCAGAAAACTCTCGGGCGGTGCGATCCAGAGTAATTACAATATTTCACTTGAAATGACTTCAGGCACTCATCCGGGATCGCACCGGTTTGTGGTCCGCAGCGACGCACCTTCCCAGATCGACGCGTCGCTCAGCCGGGCGCAGGAGTTTGCCGTTCTGCGTTGTGCCCGGGAGGCAGGCGTGACCGTGCCGGAACCATTATGGCTTTGCACCGACAAGACAGTGATCGGGTACGCTTTTTACGTGATGAGTTGGGCCCCGGGGACGGCCAACGGCCGGCAACTGGTAAAGGCGTTGACCCAGACGCAGGCGACAGCCCTGACTTACCGATTGGGACAGGAACTTGGCCGTTTGCATCGGATTGGTCCCGGCAACGGCAAGCTGGATTTCCTGCCGATTCCATCGACCTCTGCCGCTCAAACGCGTATTACCGAGTACCGGCAGGCGCTTGACCGCATCGCACAGCCGCACCCCGTGCTGGAATGGGCGCTGAACTGGCTGCAGGACCACGCGCCGCCGACGTCCCGTCTGGTGCTGTGCCATTGTGATTTCAGAACCGGCAATTATATGGTGGCGCAGGGCGAGCTTACCGCCGTGCTTGACTGGGAATTCGCCGCCTGGAGCGATCCCTACGAAGATCTTGGCTGGCTGTGTGCAAAAAGCTGGCGCTTTGGCAATGTGGCCAAGGAAGTGGGCGGCGTCGGGGACAAGCCCGAGCTCTTTTCCGGATATGCCTCGGTCACGGGCGAGCGGGTGGACGCATCAAAAGTGGGCTATTGGGAAGTCATGGCCATGGTGCGCTGGTCTGTTATTGCCCTGCAGCAGGCGCAGCGTCACGTGTCCGGCAAGGAAGTGTCGCTGGAGCTGGCCCTTACCGGGCGCATGGTGCCGGAAATGGAGTTCGATATTTTATCGCAGTGCCTGACTATGGGGAACGCTGATGCCAAATCAACCTGATGCTCATAACCTGCTGGTGACAGCGCGTCAATTGCTGCTGGACGAATTGGTGCCGGCGTTGGGGGACCAGCATCGTTATGCCGCGCTCATGATTGCGAATGCCATTGGGATCGCCGCCAGAGAGATCAGGCCGCCGGTGGCTGACGAAGACATCAGCAGGGCGCTCGACTCTTTTCTGGCGGGTTCGGGCGCCGCTGGCGCGCATTCATCGGACAGTGCCGAGGCGCAGCTGGCGCAATTGATCCGGGATCGGAAAATGGCTGCAGACGCGCAGTCTTCGCAGGCCTTAATCGAATTGCTGCTCTATCTCACCCGCAGCAAGCTGAGGATCAGCAATCCGAAATTCCTGAACACAAACTGAGGAGGCCGCGACGATGACCGATCCCTATCACCGTGATTTGGACAAAAATCCAGCCAATTATTCCAGCCTTTCCCCGGTCGATTTTCTGTTGCGCTCGGCAACCGTTTTTCCTGGCAAGACGGCAGTGATTGATCAACAGTCATACAGCTACTTGCAGCTATATAAACGGGTGGTACGCATGGCATCGTCGTTGTCCCAAATGGGTGTTGGCAGAAATGATACGGTGTCCGTGCTTTGCTTTAACACCGTAGAGTTGCTGGAAACGCATTATTCGGTCCCGATGCTGGGCGCCGTGCTCAATACACTGAATACCAGACAGGATGCCGCTTCCTTGCGCTATATCCTGGCGCACAGTGAATCCAGCGTGCTGATCTACGACACCGAGTTTGAACCGCTGGTCGGGCAGATTATTGATGATCTGGAGAAACCGCCAAAACTGATTGCGGTAGCGCGCGACGGTGGGGCTGCCGTGATGCAGGGGCATCAGCGCTATGAAGATCTGGTCTGTGCCGGCGACGACTGCTTTGTCTGGCAGAAGGTTCCGGATGAATGGGACCCGATTTCACTGAACTATACCTCGGGCACCACGGGCAATCCCAAGGGCGTCGTGTACCATCACCGGGGCGCATGGTTATCTGCCATGAGCAATGCCATGGCTTTGAACATGACGGCCGATAGCGTCTATCTGTGGACCTTGCCCATGTTCCACTGTAACGGTTGGTGCTATACCTGGGCAGTGACCGCCGTGGGAGGCACGCATGTCTGTTTGCGCAAAATCGATCCTGCGCAAATCCACCAAAAAATTGTTGATCATAAAGTGACCCATATGTGTGGCGCGCCCGTAGTGCTGAACATGATCCTGAACGATTTCAGCAACCGGGGATGGACCATTCCGCTGCCTGTGCGTTTTGCGTTGGGTGGGGCGGCGCCCTCGGCGACGGTGGTTCGCAAGGGGCAGGAAATCGGTTTTGACATTTGCCATTTATATGGGTTGACCGAGTCCTATGGCCCATCTGCTGTATGTGTCTGGCAGAACGCCTGGGAGACGCTGGACGCGGACGCATTGGCAGAAAAAATGTCGCGCCAGGGGACAGGACTGTATGCGATTGACGCGCTTGTCGTGCTGGACCGCAGCTCGGGAGCGCCGGTGCCGGCAGATGGCACAACGCTCGGAGAGCTTGCGCTCAGGGGTAATACGCTGATGAAAGGTTATTTGAAAAATCCCGCAGGGACACGGGAAGCATTTGCCGGCGGCTGGTTTCGCACGGGCGACCTGGCGGTCATGCATCCCGATAACTATGTCGAGATCAAAGACCGGGCCAAGGATATTATCATTTCCGGAGGAGAGAATATATCCAGCAAAGAAATCGAGGACGTTCTGTACCGCCATCCTGAGGTTTTCGAGGTGGCGGTAGTCGCGCTGCCTGACGAAAAATGGGGAGAGGTGCCCTGCGCTTTTATTACGTTGAAGGATGAAGGCGCTGAATGCGATCCGGCGGTGTTCATCCGTTACTGTTCGCAGCACATGGCGTCGTTCAAGGTGCCCAAAAAAATTATATTGGGGCAGTTGCCAAAAACAGCAACGGGAAAAATTCGAAAGAATATACTCCGGGACCTGGCGCGCGAGCGCAGCGACGACAAACTCCCGCCTGCAGCAAGGCCACAATAGTTATTGAGCCGGGTAGGTGTCGCTACCCGGCATCGATCATACCCAGCCCCTGGTAACCCTGTCATGAAAACTGATTTTGAACATTTTAAGCATGAGCTGAGCCTGACCAAGGCGGAAATATGCCGTCAGCTCTATGTGCAACATACCGACATGATCCGGATAAAGAAAGAACATGTGGCTGTCAGAAATCTGATCAGGATTATTGATTCCACCCTGCGTCTGGCGTCCACAAAGGGATTTCACGCGATGACCCTGCGCGACCTGTGTGCGGATTCGGGTTTCAGTATTGGCGGTCTGTATGCATATATCCGCAATAAAAATGATTTGCTGGTGTTGATTCAGGGGCACGGGTTCATGTTGACGCGCAGCACCCTGCGCCAGAGTATTCGTGATGTAAGCGCTCCGTTTGAGCGATTGCGTGCCGCTGTTTCAGCCCATCTGTTTTTAAGCGAAATTATGCTGCCCTGGTTTTATTTTTCATTTATGGAAGTGAAAAGCCTGCCAAAAGCGGAAATGAAAATGGCGATTGCGGTCGAACAGGAAATAGAGGATATTTTCTTTGACATTATCGAGCAGGGGGTGCGCCAGGGCGTTTTCAAAACCGATAATGCCAGACTTCTTGCGTCCATGATAAAGGCGATGATGCAGGACTGGTATTTAAAGCGGCGCAAACATCGTAATCAGTCGATTACCGTGAGCCAATATGCAGATTTCATGATCGATATGCTGGCCTGCAGTCTGAAGGTCTCGCGATCCTGAAGCCGACGGGCGCCTGGACGGGCCGCAGCAATAATCGGCGTGCTTGATCAGGCCCGTAGCGACTGCAGTTCCGGGTGCCGCTGGAAATAGGCCGCGGTGTAGCTGCATACCGGATTGATTTTCCAGCCATTGTCGCGCGCCAGGCCCAGGGCGAACTCGGTCAGCTGACCCGCAATGCCGCGCCCGCCGACAGCATCGGGCACAATGGTATGCAGTATATGCATGACTGGGGCCTGCAGCCGATAGTCAATATAGCAGAGGTTGTTTTCAACGGTTGCTTCGATACGGTCCGCTTCGGGCCTGTGGGTGATCTGCAAAGTCATTGGCTATCCTTTTTGATGGGCGGTGGTGAATGCGGGGCGCCTTAACGGCGTAGCGCAGCGTTACTGCCGGGCGGTAAGCATCAGTCCCCAGAAGATAATCATCAGAACAATGCCCAGCAGACATGCTCCCCACAAGCCCAGCAGCGGCCAGCGGATGCGCAGCGGCACTGTCTTGGGGTTGACATGCGCCAGCAGGATATTGGCGTGGCCGGCAAGCCACACGGTGCAGTTGGGCAGGAACAGACGCAAAAAATAATCCAGCAAAATCGCTCCACGGATACCCAGCGGGTAGCGGTTAAACGGCTGTTGCGTCAGATAGGGGTGTTTGAGCAGGGCATTGGTCTCTTTGAGCGAGACAAACGCCAGATACAAAATAGAGGCGACGGCAATGATGAAACAGGCGACCAGCAGGCTCAGGATAAACGGCAGCGCCGTCGCGATATAGGGATGAAACATGGCAGGCAAATGGTATGACAAAATGAAATGGTGAACCTGTTAATAGTAAGCGAATTTACCGATGAGCAGGGTATGCAGGAGCGCCAGCGGTGATATTTCCTGCAGATGCCGCCTCTTTGTCGAATGAGGTGCTCCACGCGCTCGGCAGGCGGCGGGCAGGCGTGCGGCGCCGGAAGGCATCTTCTGGAAAACCGGGATCGGAAGCCGGCCAGGGCCCGCGGCAACAAAACGCCATTTGGAGATGCCGGAGCCGTGTGGCTGTTCAATGAGCAC
>DATGQC010000191.1:0-6267 GCA_035304425.1 Advenella sp. | reverse complement strand
GATTACCTCGTTGAGCAGGGCGTGCTGGCCTGACCGCCCGGCTTGCGGGCGTATCCTGGCCGTTGTTCCCGCTGTTGCCGGTATGCCGCCTGCAGGGCAGATTCCACTTTTTTGAACTGATTTTTACCGGCCTTACGGTATTGCTGTACCGTGGCCAGCGGCGCCGGTGGCGGTGCGCTGGCGTGCGCCTGGATGGCGCACGCTCACTGCGTATTTACCGGGAGCGCCGTCCTGCCAGGAAAAGCGCAACAATATCCCGGCTACGCTGCATCAGCAATTGCCGGGTCTGCTGCATGGTTTCTTTGAGCGACATCGGACCGCCGGGCAAACTGAACGCCGCAGTAATGCCGCCATCATAGACTTTGGCGTAATCTGCATGCAATGAACCGGCCAGTGCGATCAGCGGCACCTGATGTTTTCGGGTCAGGGCGGCAATGCCGGCAATGGTCTTGCCGCGCAGGGTTTGTGCATCCAGGCGGCCTTCGCCGGTAATAACCAGATCTGCCTTTTGAATGTGCTCATCCAGACCGGCGTATTCTGCCACCACTTCCACGCCCGGCCTGAATACCGCTTTCAGATAGGCCAGTGCGGCAAAGCCCAGCCCGCCAGCGGCACCCGCACCCGGATGCTCGCGCACATCATGGCCGGTCGCCTGCGCCGTCATATCGGCAAAGTGGCTCAGCGCGCCATCCAGAAACTGCACATCTGCCGCGCTCGCGCCTTTTTGCGGACCGAAGATGGCCGAGGCGCCATGGTCGCCGCACAAGGGATTGTTCACATCCGAGGCAATCAGCCATTCGGTCCTGGCTACCCGCGGATCCAGACCGGACAGATCAATCTGCGCCAGTTCATAAAGCGCGGCTGGTCCTTGTGCCAGCGGCTTGCCAGCCTTGTCCAGAAGCCGGATGCCCAGCGCGCACAACAGGCCGGTGCCGCCATCGTTGGTGGCTGAACCGCCAAGGCCCAGCACAATCCGTCGGGCGCCCTGATCCAGGGCGGCGGTGACCAATTGTCCCAGTCCGTAGGTGCTCGCGCGCCGTACATCCCGCTTGTCTTCGGCAATCTGTTCAAGGCCTGCCGCGCTGGCCATTTCAATCACGGCTGTGTTGTCGTGCAGCATGATCCAGGCGGCGGTAACAGGTTCGCCCAGCGCATTGACGGTTTCTCGTGTTTGCTGCGGGGCGCCGGTGCTGCCGGCGATGGCCTCCACGGTGCCTTCGCCGCCGTCAGCCATTGGCATCAGGACCAGGGTGGCGTCCGGCGCCACCGTTTTGATGCCATCGGCAATGGCCTGGGCAACGCCGGACGAGGACAGACTCTCTTTGAACGAGTCAGGGGCAATCACGATATAAAGCGGTTCAGTCATCAAGAAAATCATCCATGCAAAGCAGTTTCATGCTGTTGGTCGCACCGATCACGCCATAGTGGTCTCCCTGCAGGAGCAGCACCCAGTCGCCGCGATTGAGTGGTTGATATTTAAGCAGTTGCGCCATCGCCGCGCGCGCGACATCTGTCTCCTTGACTGCGGCCGGATCAAAGTCGACCGGGTACACGCCGCGGAAAATAGCAACGCGATTGCGGGTGCTGTCATGCGGCGTGAGGCAGTAAATGGGAACGCCTGAGCGAATGCGTGACATGATTAGCGGCGTATGGCCACTTTCGCTCAGTGAGATAATGGCGCGTACCTGATGAAAATGGTTGGCTGCATACATGGCAGCCAGTGCGATGGTTTCATCAAAGCGTGTAAACGTTTCGCCGACCCGATGACGTGATTGGGTGGTGGTCGGATGCTTTTCGGCGCCCACGCAAATGCGGGCCATGGCCTTGACCGTTTCTACCGGGTACAGGCCTGATGCGCTTTCACCTGACAGCATCACGGCATCGGTGTAATCGAGCACGGCGTTGGCCACATCCGACACTTCGGCGCGGGTCGGGAACGGATGATTGATCATCGACTCCATCATCTGTGTTGCTGTAATCACAAACTTATTCAGAGTACGTGCGTGGCGGATGATTTTTTTCTGGATGCCGACCAGCTCGGCATCGCCCACTTCCACACCCAGGTCTCTGCGCGCTACCATAACGCCGTCACTGGCGGTAATCAGCTCATCCAGGGCCTGGTCATCGGCGACTGCTTCGGCCCGTTCGATCTTGGCGATGATCCAGGCCGAACTGCCAGCCTCCTGTACCAGGCGCCGGGCTTCTTCCATGTCGCGTCCATAGCGCGGAAAAGATACGGCAATAAAATCCACGCCTATTTCTGCAGCCAGCACAATATCGTTCTTGTCTTTTTCGGTCAGGCTCGGTGCGGACAGTCCGCCGCCACGGCGATTGATCCCCTTGTTGTTGGACAGTTCGCCACCCGAGGTGACGGTCGTGTACACGTTCTGGCCTTCGATTCGCACCACTTCAAGTATGATCCGGCCATCGTCAAGCAGCAATTCGTCACCGGGCCGGCAATCGGTGACCAGTTCGGGGTAATCGATGCCGACGATTTGCGCTGTGCCCTTGTCGTACGGATAATCATTGGACAGGATAAATTCCTGACCCTGTTCCAGCATGACCTTCTGGTTTTCAAAGCGGGCGATCCGGATTTTCGGACCCTGCAGGTCGCCCAGAATCGCAATATGTACATCCAGCTTGGCTTCCAGCTTGCGAATGATCCGGGCGCGTTCGCGATGGTCTTGCGCTTCGCCGTGGGAAAAATTAAAGCGGGCAACGTTCATGCCTGCCAGAATCATGGCTTCGATCTGGGCTTCGGATGCGGTAGCGGGGCCCAGTGTGGCAACAATCTTGGTACGACGTCTGGTACTGATCTGCGTGGTCATGTAGGCGATTCCTCGGACGGACTCAACGGCGGGCAGCCGTTATGCTAAATGTGATAAACGGCTGGGTTCAACGCAGGCCGGTGCCGGCTGCGGTCAAATCTTTTCTCTCGATCAATTCGATTTTGTATCCGTCAGGATCCTGCACAAACGCGATAACCGTTGTACCGCCCTTGACCGGTCCGGCTTCGCGCGTGACGTTGCCGCCAGCCTGCTTGACAGCCTCACAGGCAGCATAGGCATCGGGTACGCCAATTGCTATGTGACCATAGGCGTCGCCCATTTCGTATTCGGAAACGCCGTGGTTATAGGTCAGTTCCAGTTCAGCCTGATGTGGGTTGGCTTCAAAACCCAGGAAGGCCAGGCTGTATTTGTATTCAGGATTTTCCGAGCGTCGCAGCAGTTTCATACCGATGACATTGGTATAGAATTCAATGGATCGTTCCAGGTCGCCGACGCGTAACATGGTGTGCAGAAATTGCATGTTGTCCTCGTAATAATGGTGATGTGCTTGCGTCCCGCGGACGCGAGTTTCTATCATACACGATCGCTGCACGCGCAACGGGTCCGGTAGCGTGTTTACATGGTTGTTTGCGCGCAGGCAGTGGTGGTTTTGCAATTGTCATAAACGAATGCTTGCAAGTGGCGCATGCCCGGGACTTTAACGGCGCCGGATAGCACTCCAACGGCGCCAGATCGCCGGTGCGCAGCGTTTCTGGCCCGCACCGGGCAGGTCTGTTCAAATGATCAGAATCGATTGCGCTGTGGGCAGGGCGCGCCAGTTAATGCGGGCCTTACGGCCTACGCGTTGCGCCTCAGGCTTGCAGAACGGGAAGGGTCGACATATCGGTCGTTTTCAGTTTTTGCATGGCCGCTTCATAGCCCGGCAGAATAATGCCCACTTGTTGCCAGAACCGTGCGCTGTGGTTCATCTGCTTCAAATGGGCAAGTTCATGCGCGATAACATAATCAATGATATCCGGCGTGAAGTGGATCAGCCGCCAGTTAAGGCGAATGCTGCCGCTGCTATTGCATGAGCCCCAGCGCCCTCGTGCGCGCGACAGCCGCCATGCTTGAAACTGCAGGCCGGCATTGTTCGCCAATGTGTGAATGCGCAACTCAAAATGGCGCTGTGCCTGCGTCTGCAGCCAATGGGCTGCGGCGCTGCGCCGCTGTTCTGCACTGGCATCAGGTGGCAGGGCAAGCCAAAGCGTGTCCTGGACCTGAGGATGGGAGTGGTCGCCATCGAAGCGAGCCTGGCGCGCGCCCGCATCAATGTTAATTGAAATAGTCGTGCCCAGATACGGCAGCTGGGTGCAGGCAAGCCAGGATTGCTGAGCCTGCTCTGCGGTTTCATTGCGCTGGCGCCAGAAGGCCAGTTTTTTCCGGATCCACTCGGCTTTTTCCAGCACGGCCTCGTCGATCTGTTTCAGGGAAACCCAATAGGGCGCCGTCACGCGCAAGCCCTCACTGCCAATGACAAAACCGATACTACGGCGCCTGCTGCGCGCCAGGGTAAAGGTAATAAGCCCCTGCATGGTTGCCACGGTGCGCAGGCGCGCGCCATCGGGCACACTTGGCGCAGGCGTGTGGAAAAGTTCAGACTGCGTGGTCATGATAGCGTTCGGGGTTGAGCACGCGCATTTCCCCTTCGATCCAGTCACGCACTTCTGCCATGACTTCGTCGGGGGTTCTTCCTGCCGGTTGAATCGGCGGACCAAAGGAAATGGTGACCAGCCCCGGCTTTTTGGTGAATGGTTTTTTGGGCCAGCACTCCCCGGCATTATGCGCGACCGGAATGATTTGCGTGTCGGCATGGACAGCCAGTCGTGTACCGCCCAGCTTGTAGCTGCCAGTCTGTCCCGGCGGGATCCGGGTTCCTTCGGGAAAGAGGACCGGCGAGCGACCTTCGGCCAGTCGCTGCGTGCCGATTTCCATCACCTGTTGCATGGCATTTTTTCCCTTTTGACGATTGATCGCTATATTGCGCAGGCTGGCCAGACCCCAACCAAAGAAAGGGATGTAATTGAGTTCCTTTTTATAGACGAAGCAGGCCGGCCGGCGCAGAAACCAGGCAAAAAACATGGTTTCGTAGGTAGACTGATGTTTGCTCAGATAAATAGCCGGCGCATCGGGAATATAGTGTTCCCCTTTGACTTCGTAGCGAATGCCGACCAATACTTTGGCGGCCCAGATCACCATGCGTGGCCAGCCTGCGGTATAGCGATAGCGCCAGATAAAGGGCAGCGGCAATACCAGCACGCAACCCAGGGCGTAGGGCACAACGGTTACTGCCTGAAAAAGCAGAAAAAGAACAGAGCGCAAAAAGAGCATGATCAGGATTCCGTAAGCCAGCATTCGACCACATCGGCCAGGGTCGGTCTGATTTGTACTGATTCGGGCAGGCCGGGGTCATGTCGGGTCTTCTGTCCGTTACCGGTTTCTACCAACCAAGTCTGGCAACCAGCGACATGTGCCGCAGTGATATCCCGCAGAGAATCGCCGACGCACACCACTTCGTTGGCCGGTGTATCGTAGCGTTTGAGTATTTCCAGGAACATGCCGGGCAACGGCTTGCGGCAGCTGCATCCGGCGTCCGGCAGGTGCGGGCACATGAAAATGGCGTCGATATGACCGCCGAGCGCAGCCAGTTGCTGCTGCATTTTCTGGTGAATGGCGGTCAGGTCGTCGGGTGTGAACAACCCCCGGCCCAGGCCTGACTGATTGGTGGCCACCACGACTTTCCAGCCGGCGCGGCTAAGACGGGCAATCGCTTCAAGACTACCGGGCAGGGCGACCCATTCATCGGCAGACTTAATGAAGTCTGGCCGATCCTCGTTGATGACGCCGTCGCGATCTAGAATGGCCAGCTTCATTGGGCCAACCTGGAGATATCGGCCACCAGGTTCATGGTGGCGTGCAGTTGCGAGAGCAGGGCCAGACGATTGTTGCGAACGGCCGGGTCATCGGCCATCACCATGACATGGTTAAAGAAATCATCCACGGCACTGCGGGTTTGCGCTACCGCAGCGAGACTTTTCTCAAAATGCCCCTGGGCGGCGTCGGCGCGCGCGGTTGCTTCGATCCCGTGCAGCGCCTCGTACAATGCTTTTTCGGCAGGCTCAGTGAAAAGGGACGGATCCATGGCAGGCAGATTGCCGTCGGTTTTCTTCAGCAGGTTGCCGATTCGTTTGTTGGCGGCGGCCAGGCTTTCCGCTTCCGGCAATTGGGCAAACGCCGTCACGGCCTTGATCCGTGCAGCCACTTCCTGCAGCGCCGGCTGCACGGCGATGACTGCATCCACGACCGATTTGGCATAGTCGCCACCGAGCTGGTTGCGATATCGTTCGTAGATATAGCTCAACACTTCATCGGCGGTGTCCGAATGCAGTGTGCCGGGATTGAAGGTGCCCATGGCAAATGCCAGCAATGCCGGCAGATT
>DATGQC010000190.1:0-2757 GCA_035304425.1 Advenella sp. | reverse complement strand
CGGTTTTCAGCGTCTGGCCCTGCAAGTGGCGCAGCGCGTGTATTTCAACAGGCAACGTGTCACGCTGCCTTATGAATCGCCACGCATTGGCAGCAAGTCCGACTGGATTTTCGGCGCAGAAGCAGCGTTAACCAATAAGTTCACAACCCAGGCCGCCCTGCAGGTTGACCCTTACCAGGGCAAGACAACCCAGGTTTATGCCTCAGCCAAATGGACGCCCAAGCGCCTGACGACGCTTTCTTTATCCTATCGTTATCAGCGCGACCCCTATGCGGATGAAGAACGCACCGATATTAATCAGGGTAACCCGCTGTCCTACCAGTTACAGGGCAAGGAAACGGTCAGCTTTGCCGGCCAGTGGCCCTTTACCAGCAAACTGTACGGCGTGGGCCGAGTTGATTACTCCCTCAAGGAAAGCCGTGTCACCCAGCATATTCTGGGTGTCGAGTATAAAGGCGACTGCTGCTGGACCGGGCGAGTTGTTTTGAAACGTTACGCCGTTTCGAAAGAAGATTCGAATTCTGCTATATTCTTTCAGTTGGAATTGGCAGGGCTGGGCTCGGTCGGGAAAGATCCTATGGACTTGTTAAGACAGAATGTGCCCGGATACGAAAGTGTCAATACCCCCGTTCCGGCCAGGACATCATTTGAAAGGTATGAATAATGCGTAAATTGGGTTTCATGCGAACAGCCGTTGCTCTCGCCATTCCCGCTATTTTTATTGCGGCGCCGCCGACAGCGCAGGCGCAGCAGGCAAAAAAAGCCGGGGCGTCGCAGCAACGTGCGCCAGGGCAATTTGCTGATGGTATTGCAGCCGTGGTCAATAATGAAATCATTACCATGCGCGAGCTGCAGCAGCGGATGGCCAGCAATCGCGTAACGACAGGCGGTCAGAACCAGGCCCAGCAAACGGTCTTGCAGGCGATGATCGATGAAAAACTCATGCGCCAGGATGCTGAGCAATATGGCATCAAGATTACCGACGCGCAATTGTCGCAGGCCATGGCCAATATTGCCCAGCGCAATAATCTGCCGCCGGAAAAGTTGCGGCCGGCGATCGAGCAGATGGGGTTGAACTGGAATGACTATACCCGCAATCTGCGTAACGAAATGGTGATGGAGGAGTTACGCTCCCGGATCATCCAGAGCCGTGTCAATGTGAACGAATCCGATATTGACGCGTTTCTGAAGCAGAATCCGACAGGTATCCTGCCTGGTCGGGAAGCCGAAAGGAAAAATCAGCCCAAGCCGCCGCCGCAGAAGCAGGTTGTGGTCGAGCGCTCGTTTGTGCCCAAGGCAGTGGCTCTGCAGCATATTTATATTCGTGTGCCCGATAACTCGCCCGACGATGTGGTTGCCGCCGCGCGCAAGAAAGCCGATGCGGCAATGGCGAAGCTGCGCCGCGGCGCCAGTTTTGACAGCGTAGCCAGGGAATATTCCGACGGGCCCGAAGCGGCATCTGGCGGTAATCTGGGTATCCGCATGTTCGAGGACTGGCCGTCGCTGTTTGTGAGCGTTACGAAGAAAGTGCCGGACGGACGAACCACCGGCGTTTTCAAGGCGCCGAATGGTTTCCATATTCTGAAGGTCGTGGAGCGTCGTGGTCTGGTTCAGGAAAACAAACGGGTCGTCACGGTGCAGCCGCCGGCGCCGCCACCACCACCGGTGCCGCCTATTGAAAAAATGGCCAAGCAGCAGGGGCCGGTGAACATTACCGAGACCAAGGTCAAACATATTCTGGTCAAGATCACACCCGTCTTCTCTGACCAGCAGGCCCGTGCAAAAATCGATGACGTTCGCAACCGGATCGAAGGCGGTATGTCATTTGAGGACGCGGCCAAGAAATACTCGCAGGATACGTCAGCGCCACTGGGTGGAGAAATCGGCTGGATTCCGCCAGGCGTTTCCGACCCTGCCTTTGAGAAGGCCATGAATAGCCTGCAGCCCGGGCAGTTGAGTGCGCCGGTGCGTTCGCAGTTTGGCTGGCACCTGATCACGGTTGAAGATCGTCGCAGTTCGGACAAACAGCCCGAAATTCGCCGTAATCTGGCGCGTCAGTCGCTGTTCCAGAAACGCGCGGAACCTGTCTATGAAGACTGGTTGCAACAATTGCGCGCCAAAGCGTATATTGACAACCGCCTGACGCAACAGAAAAGCCGGCCCTAGAGCAGAATAAGCATGGCAGTCCATCAGGCCCGCAAGCGTTTCGGTCAGAATTTCCTGACCGATGAAAGTGTGATCGAATCCATTGTGCGGGCCGTCAACCCTGCGCCACAGGATACGGTCATTGAAATCGGACCGGGGCTGTCTGCGCTTACCGGGCCGCTGCATGACCGCGTCGCGCATCTGGCTGTGATCGAGATTGATCGGGATCTGGCTGCGCGTCTGCGCAAGCGCTTTGCTCCCGAGCGACTGACAGTGCATGAAACCGATGCCCTGAAGGTGGATTTTGCCGCTTTCGGCAAAGACCTGCGTATTGTCGGCAATCTGCCCTACAATATTTCCAGCCCATTGCTATTTCATCTGGTCACATTTGCCGATCATGTTCGCGATCAGCATTTCATGCTGCAAAAAGAAGTGATTGCGCGCATGGTGGCTCGTCCGGGTGAAGGCGATTATGGCAGGCTATCGGTCATGCTGCAGGTGCGTTACGACATGCAGCACCTGTTTGATGTGCCGCCCGAGGCATTTGATCCACCGCCCAAGGTGACCTCCGCCATCGTACGCATGGTGCCTTTACCACCAACACGCGCTCAG
>DATGQC010000189.1:0-6216 GCA_035304425.1 Advenella sp. | reverse complement strand
CACGTTCTGAGGATCGGTAAAGCGTTCCAGCGCCCGTTCTTTCAGGGGATTCAGAACAATAATGGGAACGCCCCGCCGTGAAGCCTCATGCAGCGTGCCCATCATCCGCGGGTGGTTCGTGCCGGGATTATGTCCGATTGAAATAATCAGCTCCGTGTCGTCAAAATCGTCCAGCGACACCGTCCCTTTGCCCACGCCGATTGAGCGTGGCAATCCCACGCTGGTCGCTTCATGGCACATATTGGAACAGTCCGGAAAATTATTCGTACCGTATTCCCGGGCAAAAAGCTGGAAAAGATATGCCGCTTCATTGGATGCCCGGCCCGACGTATAGAACTCGACCTGGTCCGGCGCCAATTGCCTCAGAACAGCGCCTATACGTTCAAATGCAGCCTCCCAGCTGACAGGGAGAAATGTATCCGTTTCACGATCATAGGATAACGGCTGCGTTAGTCGTCCATAATTTTCCAGCTCATAATCGGTTTTTTTCAACAGCGACGTTACCGTATTCTGCGCCAGGAACGCCGCAGTAACGCGTTTTTTCGTTGCTTCCCAGGTCACCGCTTTTGCACCGTTCTCACAAAACTGAAACGTGGAACGATGTTCTTTATCAGGCCAGGCACAGCCGGGGCAATCAAAACCCATGGGCTGATTGGTACGCATCAGAGTGACAGGCGCTTCCATCATATCCATTTGCGTCCGGACCGCCACAGCAGTGGCTTTGAGCGCGCCCCAGCCTCCGGCCGGCGCGTCGTATGGACGGATACCGGGTACCTCGCGTCTTTTCGTATTCATAGGTCCTCCTGCATGGCGGTGAGCAAAGGAAACGACAACTGATTAAACGGACGAACCCTGCGCGCTTGCTGTTTCGGCCTGCTCGTATGAAGCAAGCGACTCAAGCAGCGTTGCCGACGGCACGAAGAATAAGGTACCGGTGACGGCATGGCTAAAATCGAGCAACCGGTCGTAGTTACCGGCAGGGCGTCCGACGAACATGTTTTCCAGCATGGTTTCAATGATACTCGGCATACGCGCATAACCGACAAAGTAAGTGCCGAACTCGCCCATGCCGGGCCTGCCGAAAGGCATGTTATCCCTGATGATCTTCAATTCGCGTCCGTTTTCTTCCACAGTCGTCAGCGAGCTGTGGGAATTGGTTGGTTTGACGTCGTCGTCAAGTTCAATATTGGCAAATTTGGTGCGGCCGATGACCTTTTCCTGCTGTTCAACGGTAAGCGCATTCCATGCGTCCATATCGTGCAAATATTTTTGCACGAGCACGTAACTGCCACCCGCAAATGGCTGATCCTCATCTCCGATAACGGTGTAGTCTTCCGCCTCTCGGCCTGTGGGGTTTTCGGTGCCGTCGACAAAGCCGATGATGGCGCGCTGATCGAAATACCGGAATCCATGCACTTCGTCGATCACCGTCACGGCATCGCCAAGTTTGGAGATCAATTGAGTAGCCAGCTCGAAACACATATCCATTTCGTCTGCGCGAATATGCAGCAACAGATCTCCGGGCGTGGACACCGCTATCCTGTCTCCCGACCCGATCGCCTTGAAGGGATGCAAATGCTTCGGCCGCGGCTGGCCAAACAGCCGATCCCATGCATCGGAGCCGAAGCCGCAAACACAGCTCAACCCACTGGCTGGCAAACGCGTGCCCACCGAACGCACCAGTCCGGCGACATCTTCACACCAGGCGCGCACAGCCGCAAGATGTTCATTGCCTTGAGCCAAAGTCGCAACGATGAATATTGCATTGCGGGTTACCGGGTTGGACACCGCCTGGGGTTCATTGATAGAGATATTCATACATTCCTGATGTTTAGTTTAGGCAAGCGTTAGTCTGATCACGAAAACAGCGCCCTTTGCATGAATGAATCATGAAAAAGCAAAGCGCTCATATCGAACGCACTGCAACGTCACGCCAGAGAACCCGCTGCTCCTGCCCAGCGCGTTACGGCGTTGTCTTGATTTTACGTTTTATCGTGATGATCAGTCACGTGCAATTTCATCTCTTTATTATTTGCTGCCTCGGCAGGATCATGACCGGCCAAACAGGATTGACGATTTGGAACCGGCCAACCAGACGACGACGGCGAGCCGCGAGCGTTTCCCCCGATCCCCTGATGGGGTTCTTGTTCTCATTTTTACGTTCAATTGGCTCGCATAGACGAGCGATAGCGTCCTGAAATATTACGATGCCGGCAGGCGTGAGCCCGGACGCCTGCATCTGGCCGGCCACGCAGGCGATGGGCCGGAACAGGCCCATCGCAGTGTCGGCGGCAACGTCAGGCCATGTGAAATTTCGCCGGCTTGGGAGCCGCGTTACAGCTCGTTATAGACGCCCGGTGCAATTGTGTCCGGCGGCAATCGGACGCCAACCGCCCCGAACAGCGGATTGCTCACAGGCAAGCGCGCCGATCAGCCCCCGACCTTGCAATCCTTAACCAGCACGTTGCCAACGGTTGACGCCTGCCCAATTCCGCCCTGTCGCGCGTCCTGGGTAAGCATTTTCCCGTCAACTGAACCTACGTTTTCACGCGTGAATTTGTCGGTGGTCCATGTATATCCATTGCCGCGGAATGTATTGCCTACCATATCGGTGTTGCTGGTTGTGGCGCGCGTGAGTTCCATTGCCTGGTTGGCGTAGACGACCTTGGCAGCCAGCGGTTCCTCACCCTGGAAGGTGTACTGGACGCTGACAGGCTGGGTGTTACCCTGGCCGCAGCTATATTCGACGGTTTGTTGCGATAAATCCTTGCCGCTTTCATTTGACGTAGAACACGCTGCCAGCCCTGCGCACAATAGCAAGCCAGCAAATGTTTTGAATTGATGATTCATAGGTGGTCCCTTTTAAAATCCAGGCGTCACGCCTGCTCCTAAAATTTTTATACCATCGTCACTGCGCAGCACCTGTAAACGTTCGTGCCTAATTGAAAATATTCGTGGCAAGCGCCAAACCACGAAACGTTCCGGCATGAACCCTGCATAGATTTTTGCCGTCAAGATAAAACGCCCTGTCTGTGCCAACAGCATATCGCGTCTTTCTACAGCCTCTGTTCAGTATCTGAATACACTGCATGCCGGCTCTTGTGGCCGGCGATTTCATTCGTAATAGATAGCAGGAACCACACGAAGAGGCTGACGTGTTCAGTAATGCACTGAAGCACCCACAAGCCAGCGTGTTGATTTTGGTGTGGCGCATTCTGATTCACGGGGCTCTATATTTCATATATGATATGATGCGCCTATAAACATATGACTCATAGCTATAAATAAACGCGCATATTTACCAGGGAGATAATATGAAAAATCTGACAAACGCAAGCCGCCGCCAGATGCTGCTGTCAACCGGCGGTATCGCTGCGATGGCGGGACTGGCCGGCGTGGCACGTGCTGATCTCGGCATCCCGGACCCGGGCGCGGGCGGCTCTGCCGCCAAGCCTTTTCCCGCCTACGCCAGCTGGAAAGATGCCGACAGCATGATCGTCCACAGCGCCAACACGATAGAAACCCGACGAACCGCATTTGGAAGCAGCGTTATCACGCCGACCAATCGCCTGTTCGTGCGCAACAACGTGGCGCCGCCGACCGATGCCAACATGATGAAAGAGCCCGATAGCTGGACGCTTGAGGTCAGCGGCGTTGCCAAGCCACGCAGCTTCACCGTGGCCGAGCTTAAAACCCTGGGCCTGGCCGCCGTACCCATGGTTTTGCAGTGCTCCGGGAACGGACGGGCCTGGTTTCCACATAAGCCCAGCGGCACGCAATGGACCGTAGGCGCAGCCGGCTGCGTTATTTTTACCGGCGTGCCAGTTAAGACGCTGCTGGAGGCCGTGGGCGGCATGAGCGAAGGCATGGTTTACATGACCAGCACAGGTGGCGAACCCATTCCGCAAGGCCTGGATCCCAACACCATCCGGGTCGAGCGCTCGGTGCCGATTTCAGCCATGGAAGACGCCATCCTGGCATGGGAAATCAACGGCGAGGCTCTGCCACTGGCGCACGGCGGCCCCTTGCGCATCATCGTGCCCGGCTATACCGGCGTGAACTCGATCAAATACATCAAGCACCTGGCATTTACCAAAGAGCAGTCTCCCGCCAAAATACAACAGACCAGCTATCGCTGGACGGCGGTAGGCGAAAAACCCAGTCCCAAGGACGAATCCATTTGGGAACTACCGGTCAAGTCCTGGATCAACTTTCCGTCCGACCCGGAACAAACCGTTCCTGCCGGGCGGGTGCAGATCAGCGGCATCGCCATGGGCGGAATGACCGCGGCCAAATCCATCGAAGTCTCCGTCAATGGCGGCAAAGATTGGCAGAAAGCCGAGTTTGTCGGACCTGACCTGGGCAAGTACGCCTGGCGTGAATTTGTGTTCAGCGCCGACCTGGCTGCTGGTACGCACGAGCTGGCCTGCCGGGCCACCAACGAGGCGGGCGACACCCAGCCCGAAGCACGTCGCGAAAATAATCGCGGTTATATCAACAATAGCTGGCGCGACCACATGGTCTCTATCAAAGTCGCCTAAGGAAAGAAATGAAGCACGTTGTATTGTCGGCCGCGACGGCCGTTTTATGGATGGGCGTCGCAGGCGCCAGTTTTGCAGCTGACGCAGATCTGGAAAAGGGCAAAGCCCTGTTCCTGTCGAATGCAGCGCCAGCCTGTGCCGTATGCCACACCCTGCAGGATGCGGGCTCAGCCGGCACCATCGGTCCAGATCTTGACGAACTGAAACCCGATGCGGCACGCATTAAGAAGGTGTTGCAGGAAGGCATGGGCGTCATGCCTTCCTATGCCGACTCCCTGGACGACGCATCCAGGGATGCCATCGCGGCCTATGTCGTTCATGCGACAGGTGGTGGAAAATAGATCATTCATGGCGCGCTCAAAAGCGCATTGATATGATCTCAGGCGCGCTTCAGGCTTATTTATAAGCAGTCAAACGCCCCTACAGGCATAAATAAACCCCGTCATTCTATGGATTTGCGGGGTTTTTTATATTTTCCGCCGATTACCTCACTTATACACAGCAGGACCTTAGCCGTTGTCTTTATCGTTGCTTGCGTTTCGTAGGCACACCGGAATTTGTATATCCCTGGTCCTTCATTGACGATCTTCCCGCTTGGTCATCCTCCTGCGAAATCACCGCAAGACTGACGCTACCTCAGCATAGTGGGGCCAAGCAGCATACTGCGCCGCTGCCGCATTAACGAAGCGGTATACGGCCCATTGTGTCACGCCCGGCGCCGGTGCAGCGCCCATCCTCTGCCCTACATGGCTATCGGCCCGGTTTCACCCGACGCGCGCCCTGTTGATCGTGCGCCCTTGCGACAAGGCTGACCAATCTGAACGATTACCCGTATTGATGAATACTCAATAGATATCGCATTAGGGTTAATATGCATTTGAAATTTTCGTTGTAAATATAAAATGCATTGAATATTTGCACAAATGAAGGAACATTTTTAAATGCAAATTCAGTCTGTTGAAGATTTGCGTCGTTTCCTTGAAACCGAAAGGACAGGATCGGGCCGGGGTCGTCTGGGAAGCAAAGCATTAGCTGTTCTGGCCAATATGCTCAACCGGCCCGGCGCAACGGCAGTAGGAAGCATATCCGACATTGCCGCTGCCTGTGGGGTAGATCCGTCCACGCTGACCCGGCTGGGGAAACGCTTGGGCTACTCGGGTTTTACCGAATTACAAGATATTTTTCGCCGCCATGTAACTCAGACACAACCGTTCTATAGCGCACGCGTGCATGAGCGTGTGCTCGAGGCGCATGGCAATAACCAGCCGGAATTGCTGCGGCACCATGCCGAAACGGAATGCCAAAAACTGCTGGCCACCATCAATCAGATTGATCCGGCAACGATCGAGCAAGCGGCCCAACTGCTGGCAAATGCCAATAATGTCTTTGTGCTGGGGCTGCGCGCGACGTACGGACTGAGTTTTTTTCTGGGCAATTACCTGGCCACCATTCGCGAAAATGTACGGATCCTTGGCGGACCTGGTCAGACACTGACGTCAGACCTCGTGGCTATCCGCAAGGGAGATCTGCTCGTTGCGCTGTCTTTCAGCCCGTATACCCGCAGCGTCGTCACGGCCACAGAACTAGTAAAAACTGTCGGCGCCCAAGTACTGTCCATCACAGACGCCGGTTCCCCACTGGAAATCACTGGCAAAAACGGCGCCACGATCGTCGT
>DATGQC010000188.1:0-15656 GCA_035304425.1 Advenella sp. | reverse complement strand
ACGCAGACCGGTTTTCAAAGGACAATAATTGAACACGCTGACGCACGACATCGCACGTTTCGTACACACCTTTGACCAAAGCAAGGTGCCGCCGCATGCCTATCAATTGGCAACGACGGGAATTATTGATTGTATGGGCTGCATGTTTGCCGGCGCCCATGAGCCGCTGGTGCAGGTCCTGAGGCAACACTTTACGCAAACCACGAGCGCACAGACCGACTCATCGATTCCGGTTCCCTTTCTGGGCGCTTCCTTTCGGCATACCGACGCTGCCTGTCTTTGGGCAGCCGCCAGTCATGCGCTTGACTATGACGACGTGGCCATGTCGGCCCACCCAAGCACTGTACTGATGCCAGCCGTTATGACGGCGGCCTGGGCGTTGTCCAGCAGCGGCGCGGATGTGCTCAACGCCTACATTATCGGTTACGAAATCTGGGCAGAACTGTTTGGCCGCGAGCCGGATCCTTATCATCTAAAAGGCTGGCATCCCACCGCTGTTTTCGGGACCGTGGCCGCAGCCGGCGCGCTGGCCTATTTGTACCGGCTGGACCAGCAAACAACCATCATGGCACTGGGCATTGCCGCCAGCATGGCAAGCGGCCTGGTGGCCAATTTCGGCACCATGACCAAGCCTTATCATGCCGGACGCGCCGCCGCCAATGCGGTAGAGGCAGTGCAACTGGCCAGGCTTGGCCTGACCGCCTGCGCAGACGTATTCGAGCACAAGGCGGGTTTTCTGAATGCCATATCCCCTGGCGGCCGCGTTGATATAAACCAGGCGATGACGTCAGACCGCGCATTGCACATTACCGAGTCGGGTCTGAACATCAAACGCTATCCCGTCTGCTATTCCAGCCATCGCATTATTGACGGCATGCTCACACTGGTGCAGCAACACCGCCTGACCCCCGAGGCAATCGCTTCAATTGATGCCACTATCGGGCGCCCGCAAGCCTCCATGCTGCGCAATCCCCGGCCAGTTACCAAGCTGGAAGCCAAATTCAGTCTGGAATTTGCAATCGCCGCCGCGCTGCTGGCAGGCAAAGTCGGTCTTGCCGAACTGTCGGACGCATTTGTAAACCGTGCGCAGTTGCAGGCTTTCTATCCGAAAATCCGGGTTCATGCCATTGACGATCCGGATCCGGCGGATCCCGCTTTTGCCATGACTGACCGGCTTTGCGTGACATTGACAAACGGCACGACGCTGGATTCCGGCCCTATACGCTATCCAAGCGGCCACGCGCGTCTGCCCTTGACGCGGCAGCAATTGCAGGAAAAATTCATGGATTGCGTGGCTAATGGCAACGCTAATCTAAACACTAATAATGGACACTCAACCGGGAACGCAAACGGGGATTTAAACAGGAATGCAAACGGGCTCGCAGATCGCAACGCTACGCCGACTGCGCCGCAAGCAGGCCTGGATCGGGTCCGCGCCCGGCAACTTTACAAGACGCTGGATCGTCTGCCAGACGTAGCCAATATCAGAGTGTTGTTTGCAGCATGAGCGATCGCCAAAGCGCCGCTGCCGGCATGGAGCCTCTATTGAACAATCAACCGAACAATCTACCGGATAACCACACCCCCAGCGGCCCGCTCAAGGGCATCCGCATTGCCGACCTGACCTCTGTGGTCATGGGTCCCTTTGCCACGCAATTGCTGGCAGATCTTGGCGCGGATGTCATCAAGATCGAGTCCCCGACCGGCGACACCACCCGGAACATGGGTCACAGACAGCATCAGGGAATGGGCGCCAATTTCCTGCAGCTGAACCGGAACAAGCGCTCGATCGTGCTGGATCTGAAAACGGATGATGGCCGCCAGGCATGCCTGGACATTGCTGCGACTGCCGATGTCTTCCTGTATAACGTACGTCCGCAAGCGATGGCCAGGCTGGGTCTGTCCTACGAGACGGTCCGTGCCGTCAATCCGCAAATTGTCTACGCAGGAACCTATGGTTTCGGCAACGCCGGTCCCTATGCCGGCAAACCGGCATACGATGACCTGATCCAGGGAATGACCGGCATTGCGGCGCTATACCAGCAACACACCGGCCAGCCGCCACGCTATGTGCCCCTGACGATGGCCGACAAAATCATCGGCATGCAGGTAGCGATTGCCTGCCTGGCCGGTGTTCTGGAAAGCAGAAGCTCCGGACAGGGTCAATCGATAGAAATCCCCATGTTCGAAGGCATGGCGCAGTTTGTACTGGGCGACCATTTCGGCGGGGCCACGTTTGTTCCGCCAAAAGGCGACATGGGGTACACGCGGCTTCTGACCGAGTCGCGCAAGCCCTATATGACACTTGACGGCTATATCTGCACCGTGATTCATACCGATAAGCACTGGCAGAATTTTCTGGGGCTGCTGAACCGCCAGGATCTGCTGCAGGCAGACTCGCCCTTTGCCACCATTGCCTCACGCGGCGTACATGTCAACCAGGTATATGGCTTTATAGAAGACACCTTGCGCACCCGCAGTTCTGCCCACTGGCTTGATGCACTGGGCCAGGCCGATATCCCGGTGGCGCCGCTATATGCGATTGATGAACTGCTGGACGACCCGCACCTGAAGGCCGTACAGCAGATTGTCGAGCTTGACCATCCCACGGAAGGCCGCGTGCAAACCGTGGCGCCATTGGGCACCTATTCGCGCACCCAGCCTTCCATTTACCGGCATGCCCCCAATCTGGGGGAACACACAGATGAAATATTGCAGGAAACGGCCAGAGCGATCAGCTCTCGACGCGATTCGCGTCAATAACCGTCAGTGCAGCCATATTAACGATGCGTCGGACAGTGGAGCTTGAAGTCAGGATATGCACAGGCGCATTCACCCCCAGCAGGAACGGTCCGACCGCCACGTTGCCGCCAGCCACGGTTTTCAACAAGTTATAGGCAATATTGCCCGAGTCGACATTGGGGCAGACCAGCAGGTTGGCTGATCCCTTCAATGTCGAAGACGGCAGGATGCGCTCACGCAGCACTTCGTTCAACGCGCAGTCGCCATGCATTTCACCGTCGATTTCCAGCTCCGGATCCTGGGCCCGCACCAGTTCCAGCGCACGCCGCATCTTCTCGCCAGAGGCCGAACTGCCCGAACCGAAATTAGAGCGCGACAGCAATGCCACCTTGGGCACGACGTCCATCTGAGCCAGCACACGTGCCGCAGCCACGGTGTACTCGGCAATCTGTTCTGCGGTAGGATCATCATTGATATGAGTATCGACCAGCGCCACCATGCGTTGATCCAGCAACAGGATATTCATGGCAGCATATGAGGTTGCGCCGGGCTTCTTGCCGATCATCTGATCAACAAAGCGCAAATGCTCGTGATAGGACCCCACCGTGCCGCAAATCATGCCATCGGCATCGCCCACATGAACCATCATGGCGCCGATCAGGGTCAGGCGCCGACGCATTTCCACGCGTGCCATTTCCTTCGTGATACCACGGCGGCACATGACTTCCCAGTAATTAGTCCAGTACTGATGAAAGCGCGAGTCAAATTCCGGGTTGGTTACTTCGACGTCCTCGCCCAGCTTCAGACGCAGCCCATATTTTTCAATGCGGGCCAGCAATACAGAAGGACGTCCCACCAGGATTGGACGCGCCAGTTTTTCATCGACCACGACCTGTACCGCACGCAGGACGCGCTCGTCTTCTCCTTCGGTAAAGACAATGCGGGCCTTGCCGCCGTCGCGGACAATCTGTTTGGCCGAGGCAAACAGCGGCTTCATGAACGCGCCTGAATGATACACAAACTGTTGCAGTCTTTCAGCATAGGCCTCCAGATCTTCCAGCGGACGCGTTGCCACGCCGCTTTCCATGGCCGCCTTGGCTACGGCCGGCGCCACCCTGACAATCAGACGAGGATCAAAAGGCTTCGGAATCAGGTATTCCGGTCCAAATGACAAATCATAGCCGCCATAGGCGGTGGCGACAACGTCGCTGATTTCTTCTTTGGCCAACCCGGCGATCGCATAAACCGCAGCTTTTTCCATTTCACGTGTGATGGTGGTAGCGCCCACGTCCAGTGCGCCGCGGAAAATATACGGGAAGCACAGTACATTATTGACCTGGTTGGGAAAATCGGAACGGCCGGTCGCCATGACGACGTCGTCACGCACAGCCAGCGCCACTTCAGGCATGATTTCCGGGTTCGGATTGGCCAGTGCCAGAATCAGCGGGCGCGCCGCCATGGTTTTGACCATTTCGGGTTTGAGCACGCCGCCGGCGGACAGGCCCAGGAAAACATCAGCGCCATCAATTACATCGGCCAGCGTGCGATGCTCGGTTTTCTGCGCGAAGCGTTGCATTTCAGGGCCCATGGGCGTATTGCGTCCCTCATAGACGACCCCGTCGATGTCCGTTACAAATACATTTTCCAGCGGCAGCCCCAGATCCACCATCAGATCCAGACATGCCAGCGCAGCCGCACCTGCCCCGGAAGACACCACCTTCACGTTTGCAATATCCTTGCCTACCACGGCCAGACCATTGATAAAGGCCGCGGCAACGGTAATTGCAGTACCATGCTGGTCGTCGTGGAATACAGGAATGCTCATGCGCTCGCGCAGTTTGCGCTCTACCTCGAAGCATTCCGGCGCCTTGATGTCTTCCAGGTTGATGCCGCCAAACGTGGACTCGAGCCCGGCAATAATTTCTACCAATTTATCGGGATCAGTTTCATTGATCTCTATATCAAATACATCCAGGCCGGCAAATTTCTTGAACAGCACGGCTTTGCCTTCCATCACGGGTTTGGAGGCCAGCGCGCCAATATTTCCCAGGCCGAGCACTGCGGTGCCGTTACTGATAACCCCCACCAGGTTGCCACGCGCGGTATAGCGAAATGCATTGAGCGGATCCGTCACAATCTCTTCACAGGCCGCCGCTACGCCAGGCGTATATGCCAGCCCCAGGTCGCGCTGGGTTACCAATGGTTTGGAAGCAGTAATGGAAATTTTGCCTGGCACGGGGAATTCGTGATAATCCAGCGCAGATTGTCGATCGATGGTACTCATGGGCGTAGCCTCCTGAAAATTGATTTTGCAGCCAGTTTAGGCTTTCTTCATAACCAAATTATTTTGAATTATGATACTGATATATCATTTACCTTATATCTGCTTAAAAATTGAACACGCCTACTGCCGATACCCTTGAACACAGACTCGCCGGTCGTCTGAAGATGCGCCACCTGACCCTGCTGCTGCATATCGGCGAACTGGGCGCGCTGACCCGCGTAGCCCAGCAAATGGGCACCAGCCAGCCAGCCGTGACCCATGCCCTGGCGGAACTGGAAGACATGTTCGGGGTGCCCCTGTTTGAGCGCACCGGGCGCGGCATGACGCCAACTGCGGCCGGCAAGGTGCTGCTTACGCGTGCCCGCAGCATGTTGCACGATGTCAGCGCGCTCTCCCGCGAAATGACAGCGGTCAATGCCGGGCGCGTTGCGCACCTGCACGTGGGCGCCATTCCTTTTATCCCCGGGCAAATGCTGTCAGCGGCGCTTGAACGCACCCTGCCGGCCCGCGAACGCATGACCGTTACCATACACGATGGCACCAGCCGCAGCCTGATGACCATGCTAAGAGAGCACGCACTGGATTTTGTCATCGGACGGGCTTCGGCATCCCTGGATATGACCGGACTGCAGCAGGAAGTCCTTTATTACCAGTCGCCGCGTCTGATTACCAACCGTGAACTGGCGGCGCGGCTTGGGCAGCGCCGGGCAGACTGGCGCCACCTGGCAGAACTGGACTGGATTCTTGAACCGGCCCCGGCTCCGTTGCGCGAACAGGTGGCCGATATGTTTCTAAGCGCTGGCGTCGTGCCTCCACAGCCGCTCATCGAAAGCCTGTCCGCAAAACTGACCGGCGAAATCATTGCCGCACGCAACCATGTCGTCTCGATCGTACCCAATGATATTGCCGAAGAACTGGTGCGCATTGCCGGTGTGGCGGTGGTCCCCTGGTCACTGCAATGGGCCCTGTCGCCCATTGCGCTGTTCAGCCTGAAAGACAGGCAAAAACGTGATGTGGATACGCGATTTATCCAGTCGCTCAAGGACTATTGCGAAAAACACCGCTCTGCCTATTCCCAGGACCGGTACCAATACTGAACCTCACTAAGCACAGCGCGGCCGGATCATCACAGCGGTCTGTTCAAATTGCAGTTGTGGTCACTTGGCGGGGCGATTCCGCTTGGGATCCGGCCGCAATGCCAGCAACTCGGATTCCAGCGCATCCACCCGCCGCAGCAAATTGAGCACCAGCGCAACGCCATCGGCATTCAGGTCAAAATCATCGCGTAGCCGGCGCGCCTTGCGCGCCACCACAATACATTCGGAATAAAACATGCCGGAGCCGGTTTGCCCGCTCACGGGCGAGAGTACGCCGGTCTCGACCAGGTCCATTACATCGGCTTCGCTCAAGCCGGAGACGGCCGCCACATGTTGCAGCGAACACACTTCGTCCTGGTTCAGCCAGATGGTTTCAGTAATCTGCACAGTCATGACTGGCCTCCTGCAAAACGCTGCCTGCGCGGTTCAAACCCCGACGACGCGGCAGCCAGTTCGGTATACAACGCCTTTTCACGCTCATTCACCGATGTGGGCACTTCAATCGTGATGACCGCATACAGATCGCCCTGTACATTGCCGCTGCCCGGAAGACCTCTCTTGGCAAGACGCATTTTGCGCCCAGCCACCGTACCGGGCGGGATAGTCAACGCCACCGGACCGCCCAGCGTGGGAATTTCCACGCTCGCACCCAGCACCGCCTCCCATGGGGCCAGCGGCACCTCAAGCGTCAAGTCATTGCCGTTCACCTGGAAATACTTATGCGGCTGCAACCTCATCACAACGAACAGGTCTCCCGGCGGACCGCCATTCATACCCTGTCCACCCTTGCCCGCCAGCCGCAGGCGCTGGCCATCGGCGGCCCCCCTGGGAATGCGGATGCGAAAGGTCTTGGGCACGCGATGCAACAGACCCTGGCTGTCATAATCCGGGACGGCCACCGAAATTTCTGTTTCGGCGCCCTCATAGATCTGCTCCAGCGTAATCGGCATGGTGAACTCAAAGGTCTCCCCGTGCCGTGGACGGCTGGCATAATGGGCGGCCCCTTCGCGCTGCGCCTCGGCGAACGCCTTGAGCAGATCGGACAGATCCACATCTGAAAAATCTTCAGAAGACTCATGAAAATGCTGTTGCCACTGATGGGGCGGCACGAAATCGTCACCCTGCCGATGCTGACCAAGATTATCATAGGCTGCCCGTTTTTCCGGGTCTTTCAGCGTGGCATAGGCTTCAGCCACTTCCTTGAATCTACTCTCGGCGTCAGGCTCCTTGGATACATCGGGATGATATTTGTGAGCCAGACTGCGATAGGCCTTCTTGATATCCGCCTCGGTCGCATTGCGCTCTACACCAAGGGTTTTGTAATAATCGACGTATTTCATTTGCACCTGCCGGTTTCAATGTCATCACGGGTTTGCTCAATTGATTTTAACAAGTATTTCCTGTTGCACCACCCCCGGCACCGACGATGGCCGGCGACATCATCACAATTGTTATAGCAGTGATGGATAAACACCCCATGGCTATGGGTGCCAGGTGGTCCGCTGCGCGCTGGGAGGCAGGCCCTTATGCTCGCCTCCCAGGGCCAGAGACAAGCGATTGGCGTTGGCGGTCAGGGCTTCTGCATACCCCTTAAGTACGGCATGGTACAAGCGGCTGGCAGGTCCGGAAATACCGATGGCCCCCAGCAGTTTCCAATTAACGCCATAAACCGGCGCAGTATAAGATGCGACTGATCAAAGCACGCATGGTCTTTGGCGGGCAACGCGTCGCGCAAAACCGGCCAGCCCGCTTGTCCTTGCGGACAAACGGCAACTGCCTCATGACGCTTGCCGGCCCTGTTTACTTAAGTGTGATATTTGCAGTTTTGATGACGTCGGCCCACATGGCGGTGTCGGTTTTTATCCGTTCAGCAAATGCGCGCTGATCGCCATCGACAACCATGGCCCCGGAGTTCTCGATCTGTTCCTGGAATTTTTTGTCGTCCATGGCAGTCCGGATGGCCTGCCCCAATACGCTCACAATCTCAGGCGGCGTTGCTGCGGGGACCAGAATGCCAAACCAGGTGGTCGCGTTAAACCCCTTGAAGCCGGACTCGTCCAGCGTCGGCACATCGGGCAGGCTCTTCATTCGCGTCAGGGACGTAACGCCCAGCGGCTTGATCTGCTTGTCCTGAATCGCTCCGGTCAGAGTAGACGCCGACGACATATAGGCCTGGATTTGATTGCCGATCAGCGAAGGAATGCCATCGGCCGCGCCTTTATAAGGAATATTTTCAATCCTGATGCCCGATTTCTGCTGAAACAGCACAGACGTCAAATGGGCCACTGTGCCAATGCCTGGTATTCCAAAATTCATGCTGTTGGGCGGAGCAGCCTTCACCTGCTCGATAAATTGCTGCGCATTGGAATAAGTCGCCTGTTTGGGGCCGACAAAAACCAGCGGCGCTTCAGCCACCAGGGCCACCGGCGTGAAACTGTTTACAGGGTCATACTGGATCTTGGGTTGCAACGTAGGCAAAATGGCCAGATTGCTGGTCTGCCCCAATACGATGGTGTATCCATCTGCCTTTGCATTGGCTGCCGATCCCAGTCCCACGCTTCCACCCGCACCAGGCCGGTTCTCTACAACCACATTCCAGTTTTTCTGTTTACCCATGTGCAAGGCCAGCTCGCGGGCAATATAGTCAGTGCCGCCGCCGGGCGGGAATGGCACAATAAGCTTGACCGCCCTGGTCGGATAGGTCTGCGCATGAGTCGCAGATACAGCAAGCATGCACCCTAGCGCCAAGATCAGCTTTGAACCTGTTTTCATATCATAGTCTCCGTTATTTTCTGATTATTACGATCGCATTGAAGCTGAACGAATCCTATCCAAGCGATTCGTTATTTGCAATGGCGTTTTACACAACGCAACGTGTATTGAACAATGCAACTGCAATAGCCCTGGTTACCTGCATGGAGAAATCACAAGCGTCATGGCTGGCGACAGGAAAAAATGCAGTGAAAACCCTGGGCAGGAGCGCTGGGAACAATGAAAGTGGCGGAAATACAAGTACAGGCGCCTGTCAGCGCAAAAGGCAGATGAGACCCGGTTGAATGCCGGCGGCAACGCATGGGATGGTTCAGACAGGCAGCATGCGATGCCATCGTCGCCGCGCGGCTCCCCCTGACATGCCGGGCAGCGCTCCAGCGCGAATGGACAGACCAGACCGCGTCGCCGCAGGCGCTACAGGAAAGATTGCTCCCGAAACGCAGCTTTCAGGTAATCCACCAGCAGGCGGATAATGCCCGGCACATGCGGGCTGTAGGGACGCAGCGCATAAATATGGTCCCCGAAAACACTGACCGATTGCCATTGCGGCAGCAGCTCAACCAGCGTACCCCGATCCAGTTCTCTTGCCACTGAAAAATCGGGCACCAGCGCGATCCCCTGATGCGCCAGCACCATTTCCCTTAAGGTTTCACTATTGTTGGCCGCAAATGAGCCATTGACCTGTACGCTTACCCGCCGCGAGGAAGATCGGCGATTCTCGAAATGCCAGGCCGGCTGCCCGCCGGAACGCAAATAGGTAAGACAGTTGTGATCAACCAGATCTTGCGGCCGCATCGGCCGCGGATGCGTTTTAAGATACTCCCGGCTGGCAAGCAGCAGCGTCCTGGTGGTGCACAGCTTCCAGGCTACATAGGTTTCGGGCACCATGGAGGAGTGCCGGATGGCAAGGTCAAAACCCTCCTGGGCAAGCGGACTGATATGGTCCGACAGTTCAATTTCTATGCGAATTTGCGGATACTGCCGCATGAACGCCGGAAGACGCGGAATAATCTGCTGTCGCGCCAGCGCCACGGGCGCCGTCAGTCGAATAACGCCCTTGGGAGTATCAGCCAGTTCGCGGATGCGGGCGCAGCCAATTTCGATGTTGCTGAATGCCGGTCTGGTTTCTGCCACCAGCGCGCGTCCCGCTTCAGTCAGCCTGACGCTGCGCGTCGTACGCTGAACCAGCGCAATCCCCAGGGCGCTTTCAAGTTCCTGTATACGCTGGCTCATGGCGGCCTTGCTGACGCCCAGCCTCTGGGCCGCAGCAGTATAGCTGCCCGCGACCTCCAGCACGCCAAGCCAGTAGATATGCGACCACAAAGGTTCGACTTTCAAATTTTTCATACATGCATTGTCCATTATTTTGAACAATTAATCCATAGTCCGCCTATTGATCGCGCACCTGTGACGTGTCTATACTGGCGTCATCATCAGCAAGGAGCCTACCCATGAATTCTTCATCCCCAGCCGCTTTCACAGACAGCGCCGATGTCGTCAACTATATCAATGGCAACACCGTTACCCCCCAGTCCACGGAAAAACAGGCCGTGTTCAATCCGGCCACTGGCCAGACAGCACGCCACGTTGTCCTCTCGGGCGCAAACGAGGTCAATCTTGCGGTCAGCGCCGCCAAGGCGGCGGCAACAGAGTGGGCCAATGTGCCTCCTATTCGCAGGGCGCGCATCATGAACCGCTTCCTGGGTTTGATGCATGAGCACACCGATACGCTGGCGGCCATCATTACAGCGGAGCATGGCAAGGTTTTCAGCGATGCCCAGGGTGAAGTTGCACGCGGTATCGATGTGATCGAATTTGCCTGCGGCATTCCTCAATTGCTCAAAGGCGACTTCACGGATCAGGTGTCCACCGGAATCGATAACTGGACAATGCGTCAGCCCCTGGGCGTCGTCGCCGGCATTACGCCATTCAACTTCCCCTGCATGGTGCCGTGCTGGATGTTCCCGGTAGCCATTGCAGCAGGCAATACATTTGTGCTTAAACCCAGCGAGCGTGACCCCAGCGCGTCCCTGTTCATGGCGCGCCTGTTCAAGGAGGCCGGCCTGCCCGATGGCGTATTCAATGTGGTCCAGGGCGGCAAACCAGCGGTGGACGCCATTCTGGAACACCCGGATGTATCTGCCGTCAGCTTTGTCGGCTCCACACCGATTGCACATTACATCAGCGAACGCGCGGCGCACTTCGGCAAACGGGTCCAGGCGCTGGGCGGCGCCAAAAACCATATGATCGTCATGCCCGACGCTGATATCGATCGCACCGTCGACGCCCTGATCGGCGCTGCATACGGCTCTGCCGGCGAGCGCTGCATGGCGATTTCGGTGGCTGTGCTGGTGGGCGACATCGCCGATACGATTGTCGAGCGGGTTGCTGAGAGGGCCAAACAGCTGGTTATTGCAGACGGCATGAATCCGAAAGCAGAAATGGGGCCCATCGTTACCCGCCAGTCGCTGGAAAAAATCGAATCCTACATTGATATCGGCGTAAAAGAAGGCGCCACACTGGTGGTTGACGGACGTGGCCATAAGGTTGCCGGCAATGAGGAAGGCTTTTTTACCGGCGGTACGCTGTTTGACAATGTCACCGCTGACATGCGGATCTACCGGGAAGAAATCTTCGGACCCGTGCTCGCGTGCATTCGGGTCAAAGACCTGGGTGAAGCGATCAATCTGATCAATGACCACGAATTCGGCAATGGCGTATCGTGCTTTACCAGCGATGGTCATACCGCCAGAGAATTTTCACGTCGTATTCTGGTCGGCATGGTCGGCATCAATGTGCCGATTCCGGTGCCAATGGCATGGCACGGCTTCGGCGGCTGGAAAAAAAGCCTGTTCGGCGATATGCATGCCTACGGCGAGGAAGGTGTGCGTTTTTACACGCGCCAGAAATCAATCATGCAGCGCTGGCCGCAAAGCATTGACAAGGGCGCTGAATTTGCAATGCCAACGGCAAAATAATGTCACTTTGAATACGGTACCGGTAAACTGGCGTTCATGCACACGCCCGTCCAGCCCGGTATCCCTCGTTTTCTGCAGGATGGTGTTTTCTACCAGGAACACCCTCCTGACTTTGCATGGCGAAACCAGATATATTGCCTCTGGCAATTGCATACCACCGATGTACTGCCCAGCGATTGCCACTACCTGGTAGTACCGGACGCATGCATCGATCTCGTCTTTGATCTGTCCGGGCAGCCGGAAGATGTTCTGGTCATGTCTCCCGGCATACGGGCACTTGATCTGAATCTGGGACGGCAGTTTCGTTATTGCGGCATTCGGCTTTATCCCGGCGTCTGGCGCGGTTCGCAGCATATTATCGCGCAATCGCAAACCTTTTGTTCACTGGGCGGCATCGACCTGTCCGCCTTCACTCGTCAGCTGGCCGCATGCCCACAGGCGAGCCAGCAACAGATGCTGCAACAATTCGTGCACCAGCTCACCCGGCGCGGCATCCTCAACGAGACGGCCTGGATGCCGCAGTTGCTGGCGCAGTCGGACCGCTTAACGCGCGTGGACGATCTGGTCCGGATATCCGGCTACAGCCGCCGGCATTTACAGCGACTCTTTCCTGAGAAAACCGGCTTCTCGGCTCATGATTTTCTGAAAATCCTGCGCTTTCACCAGGCGCTGGCCACTCAGCGCCTTGACGCCTACACCGATCAGTCGCATTACATCCGCGAGTTCAAGCGCATCACAGGTATTACACCCGTGGCATTCCGACAGCAATACCGTTAAGCAGGCCCCCAGCCGTTGGCGACAATCCGTGGCAGTTCTTGCGGCAACCTGCCACCGGCCAGACAACAGGTGCGTAAATAAAGCCGACCCGCCTGTCATGGCCGAAATATACAATACCAATGCAGCAAGACAGCTTATGATCAGGCCTGCGATCCAGGAGCCCGTAATGAAAAAAATCTATTCAATTGTGATTACCGACAAACTGCAGTCTTGTGCCGATTTCTACACGCGCCATTTTGCATTCAGCGTCGTCTTCCAGGAAGATTGGTATATCCATCTTGTGCATGAAGCAAGCGGCGCTGAGCTGGCTTTCATGGCCCCGAACTGTGCCAGCCAGCCGCCGCAATTGCAGGCTCCTTACCAGGGAACCGGTATTGTTTTGAGTCTTGAAGTTGACGATGCCGAACGCGAGTATCATCGACTGAGGCTAAACAAAGATTGTGATATTTTCCTGCCCCTGAAGGACGAACCCTGGGGTCAGCGTCATTTCATGCTGACCGACCCCGCCGGTGTCTGCGTAGACATCGTCGAACAGCGCGATAGCAGCGGGCAAGCAGCGCGACCAGGGTGATGGGCGAAGTCAGGCGCCAGGACCGGCTGGCTCAGGCAGCACCACAATCGTGCCCTGGGCCGTGGCGCACAGCTTCTCCTGCCCATCCCTTACTACAAACAAATCGCAGCGTGTAACGGCCTGCGTGCGTCCTTTATAAACCACGTGCCCCCTGGCGATAAGCATCTGGCCCGCGGCAGGCCGCAGAAAATTAATTTTGAATTCAGATGTGATCACCGGGGCGCCGTAAGTGATGCCGGCGGCAAAAGTCAGCGCGGTATCTGCTGCATAGCCAAGCACACCGCCATGCACCATGCCCATATGCTGCATTAGGTTATCGTCAATGGAGACACGGAATTCACAAGTGCCATCTGCCGAGGCATGCGTGGCCTCGGTTTTCAATAGCGCACTAAACGGCTGACGGGACAGAACGCCCCGCACCCTTTTTAACACCGCTTCATTGCTGATAGCATGGTTCATGATCTCATTGCCTATGTCAGGTAATGCTTCAGGCAAGTGTATCACCTTCTGCAAACGCAACACCTGCCCTGGCATTGTGTTTTACCGCCGAGCCTGGCGCTCCATCTGACGCACATAATAATAAAAACGCCGCCAGAGCAACAGCGCGGTCGCGCTCAGCCCGATGAAAAAACCCAGCCAGATACCATTGACGCCCATATGCAGAACATAGGTGAAGACCAGCACGACAGGAACACCGATTAACCAGTACCCCACCATCGTCAGAACAAACGTATCTCGGGCTTTGAGCATGCCGCGCATGGCGCCGACCGCCAGATTCTGCTGGCAATCGGCAAATTGCAGCAACGCAGCCAGCGCCAGCAAAGGAACGGCTATCTGCAGAACAGTAGCGACATTTTCCGTATTTTCTTCCAGAAAAAGACCAATCAGGGTTTCCGGGATCGTCACATAAACAATGGCTACGACACCCATCGCCACAAAACCCATCCGGATAATTGCCCTGGCCAGCAATCGCAAGCGTGATGTATCGCGCTGTGGCAAAGCATGACTCATATGGATAGACACAGCATGCGACAAACCGATGGAAACCATGAATGCAATATTCACATACTGGAACGCAAGGGTATGGGCAGCCAGACTGGCTGCGCCAAGCGTGCCTGCAACCAGTGTCAGGACCGAAACAAACCCCGCTTCGCTGGCGTACGCCGCACCGGTGGGCAGCCCCAGCCTGAAGGCATCACGAATAAACAGCCTGGATTTTCTCGAACGCAGTGAGACGGTGCCGGGCGTGGGCAGCCGCAGCACCGGCGCCAGCAACTTGTCGCGGCGAACCAGCGCATAAAACCCCACTGCCATCAGCGTTTGCGTAAACAGGGTTGCCAGACCCACGCCCGGCAGCCCGAGGCCTGTCCAGGCGCCAAGCCCAAATACAAACAGCAGATTCAGGCCAATATTGACCAGCACAGCGAGCAGCGTAATCAACAGCAACGGACCTGGGCGCTTCAGCGCCACCGCAGCGTTGCGCAATACTTGCAGCCACAACAGCGGAATCAGGCTGGGCGCCAGAAAGACCAGGAGCGAATATCCCAGAGACAGCAATTGCCGATCCTGTCCCAGATAGCGCAACAAAGGGAAGGCGACCAGCATGAAGGCGACCATCAGCGCGCCACAGGCCGTTGCCAGCAACAGGCATAGACGCACCTGCGAAGCCAGGCGGGCCCTGACGCTTAGTCCACCCCTGGCCCAGGTCTGCGCGAACAGATTTGCCGCCGGCGTGACCAGCCCTACACTGGAGGTCCTGAGCAGTCCGAACAGCGTTATGGCAATGCCGCCCGCCGCGATCTCTGTGGGGCCGAGCATACCCATCATGATCAGATCTGTGGTAGTGAGCGCGATCGAAGCCAGTTGCATCAGGACCAGCGGCCAGGCAAGAAAAGCAATGTCTTTGACAGTCGTACCCGCTTTCACAGCTCACCAGATGCAAACAGCGCAAAAAATTTGAACCAACACATGATATCCCAAATTATTATTTTCAGCCTTCAATGCCGCCAGATAGCCATCCGCGGCCCGGCCCGGCGTTCTAACCATCAACATATTCGAACTGAGCGCGCAGCATTTCATAGATATGAAGCGTCAGCGGGCTGATCGTGTCTTTACGCGTGAGCAGGCGGTACGTTACGAATGGCAATGGCGGCAGACCCTCGGCCTCGCCCAGCACCCGCATATCCGGCCCCAGAAACTCGACACTTCTGACGGTCACCCCCAGTCCGGCGCGCACCGCCGCCTTTATGCCTACCAGCGATGGGGCCAGATAATTGATATGCCACTTTATCTGTGTGCTTTCCAGTGCGCTGAGCGCAAGGCGACGAAAAATACTGGGCTCATCGGCCAGGATCAGGGGCAATGGCGCCCGCCGGTTGTACGGAAAATCTGCGGCACATACCCAGGCTGTCGGCGACGTACGCAACACAAACCCA
>DATGQC010000187.1:0-2706 GCA_035304425.1 Advenella sp. | reverse complement strand
ACAACCCGTGGCGTCGACCGCTCCCGCCTGGCCTATGTCACCGGTTCGTCTGCTGCACCGGCACCGGGCACCATGCAGCCGGTCAATACAGCGGCCCAGCAGTCAAAGATCATCATTCTTGGAGCCAGCACGGCAGACATGAATGTCAATACCATAGAACGGTTTTTCGACGGCATTTCAAATTTGGGTAAAAGCCTGTTCAATTGATTCGCTCTTGTGTCTGCCAAGATATACTTATACTGTCGCCGCAAGCCGACGGTCACCGAATGGGACCGGAAGGCATCCTGCCCGGTCTGAAACTGATAACGCCAAACTTATGTCAAAGTCCTTTATCTACAATCTGATCCTGACTATCGTCGCGATCGTCGTCTTCATCTTCATTGGTGCCTCCGTATACGATGCGTTTACACGCAATCCGGTCAATCGCACCGCAGACGACGGCGGCGCCAGCAGCGTGAGTGGGCAGATTGAGGCAGCAACGCCCGATGCGACCCAGCCGGCGCAACCCACCGCCGCCAGCGATGCGCCGTCCGTCACCCAGGACCAGCAGCAGGCAGAGGCCGCCTACAGCCAGACCAATGACCCGGCCAGCGCCGGCGCCAGCGCCAGCGCTGCGCAGAATAGCGCCAATTCTACCCGCGCCCCGGGCAGCGAATCCACAACAACCGATACACCGCGGCAGAGCACTTCAGCACCAACACCTGCGCCCGCCAGCCCAAGGCCCGAGACCAGTACCAATACGGTCAGGAACAGTACAAACCAGCCGAACGCCTCAACCAGTTCTAGCAGTTCCACCGGCTCGTCCGGCTCCGCCAACCCATCCGGCTCAGCCAGTCCAGCCAAACCGGCCATACGCAGCAACCCGGATCTGCGCGCTGTGATTCCGCCGGTGCCCACCGCACCGCCGCGGGCAGAAGGCGTCCCGCCGCCAAATACAACCAGCCAGGATATGTACAACGCCACGAATTCGGGCATGGACAATGGCAATGTCTCCGATAGCTTCCCTGCGCCGGTATCGAACTTTCCTGCACCGGTGAATCCTGGCGCCACCAATAACGCGCCTGGCATCAATAACGACGAACAACGTCGCCTTCAAGAACTCCGCAACCAGAAAGAACAGTTACGCAGAGATCTGGGATTCTGACTGCCGATCGAAGCCTCGCCAGGCGTTTTTTGACAGCAACGCCAGGCAATGGGAGATCGCAATAAATCGTGCCAGTGCCTTACACACCAGCAGACCCGAAGAACAAAAAGCCCGGTAAGATATACCGGGCTTTTATTCTTTGAGCGCCGCGCCTGGCTGATAGACCCACTCAACCAGGCGACGGTGTTATCAGTGCTTCACCGATTTGAGATTGTCCACGGCAGGCTTGGCTGCAGAAACTGCCGCCTCCTCTGCCAGCTTGGCTATTTCCGCCTCGGACAGTGGTGTAAGCGGCCTCTCCAGCGCCACTTCCAGCACGCGATCAATCCATTTTACCGGAATGATTTCCAGATGGTTTTTTACGTTATCCGGAATCTCCGTTAGATCCTTGACATTCTCTTCAGGGATCAGCACGGTTTTGATGCCGCCGCGATGCGCTGCAAGCAGCTTTTCCTTCAGACCGCCGATGGCCAGCACCTCGCCGCGCAGCGTGATTTCGCCCGTCATGGCGACATCCGCCCTTACCGGGATACCCGAGAGCGCCGAGACTAATGCCGTTGTAATGGCGATACCGGCTGACGGACCATCCTTGGGCGTGGCGCCTTCAGGAACGTGGATGTGAATATCCTTTTTCTCGAAAACGCTATCGGCGAAGCCCAGCGCATGCGCCCTTGCGCGCACCACCGTGCGTGCCGCCTGCATGGACTCTTTCATTACATCGCCCAGCAGTCCGGTGTGCTGGATATTACCCTTACCAGAAACCACCGCGACCTCAATGGTGAGCAGATCGCCACCGACTTCAGTCCAGGCCAGCCCGGTTACCTGGCCGATCTGGTTGTCTTTTTCAGCCATGCCAAAAGAATACTTGCGCACCCCCAGATAATGGCTCAGGTTATCGGCCGTCACATGAATGGTCTGCGCAGCCGCCGCTTTCCCCTTGGCAACCGGTTTGGCCGCGGTCACAGCATTGCTAAGCAATTCCTTGATAACCTTACGACAAATCTTGCTGACCTCGCGTTCCAGCGCCCGTACCCCGGCCTCGCGCGTGTAATAACGAACGATGTCGCGCAAGGCGGATTCTTCGACAACCAGTTCGCCATCACGCACGCCGTTGTTCTTCATCAGCTTGGGCAGCAGGTGGTCCATGGCAATATGCACTTTTTCGTCTTCGGTGTAACCCGACAGACGAATGACCTCCATCCTGTCGAGCAACGCTGGCGGAATATTCAGTGTATTGCTCGTCGCCACGAACATGACATCGGACAAATCGTAGTCGACTTCAACGTAGTGATCCTGGAATGTATGGTTTTGCTCGGGATCAAGCACCTCCAGCAGCGCTGAAGCTGGATCGCCGCGAAAATCCATGCCTAGTTTATCGATTTCATCAAGCAGGAACAGTGGATTGCGTACTGCAACGCGATTCATGTTCTGCAGAATCTTCCCTGGCAATGCGCCAATATAGGTCCGGCGATGGCCACGAATTTCAGCCTCGTCCCGCACCCCACCCAGCGCCATGCGGGTAAATTTACCGTTGGTTGCACGCGCAATGGATTGACCCAGCG
>DATGQC010000186.1:0-3779 GCA_035304425.1 Advenella sp. | reverse complement strand
CGCAGCCTGCGGCAAACTCCATGCGGCGACTGCCAGCGCCAGGGGTAACCCGACCGATGCAACAGCCACACCTTCGGCCGATACGTCCTCGCCCCCTGCCGCAGCAAACACCGTCGGGCCGCTTCCGCCGCCGGCCGAGCCGGCACCGCTACCGGCCAGTCTGACCTGGAAAGATGCGGACAGCCTGCTTGTCCATAACCCGCACGCCATTGAAACGCGCCGCGCAGTGCTTGGCCGCCAGTTAATTACCCCGACGCAATGCCTGTTTGTCCGCAACAACGCCCTGCCTCCGCCTGCGCGGCTGTTGGCAGAAGGAGGGCAATGGCCCGTCGCCTTTGACGGCGTGGCCCAGCCCGATGCCTATACCCTGGCCGAGCTGCAGGCGATGCCCACCCGCACAGTAGCCACGGTACTGCAATGCGCCGAAAACGGCCGCGCCCTGCAAAGCAGCCCGGCCATTGGTACGCAATGGCAGACCGGCGCCGCCGGCTGTGTGATCTGGACGGGCGTGCCATTGACAACGGTCATCCATGAACTGGGGGGAGTGGTCCCCGGTAGTCGTTTTCTTACCGCCACCGGTGCCGATAGCCTGCCCGATGGCATCCCGGCGGACTTTACCCGGGTTGAACGTTCGGTGCCGTTATCGGCACTTGAACACGCCCTGCTGGCCTGGACACTCAACGGCGCCCCCATTCCCCTGGCGCATGGGGGGCCACTGCGCCTCGTACTACCAGGTTATGCCGGCATCAATTACATCAAGTATGTCAGGCGCATCGCCTTCACTGCCGAAGAATCCAGCGCCCATATCCAGACGGCCGATTTCCGGGTGCCGCTGCGGCCAGGCGAGCCACGCCTGACCATCCCGGCCTGGCGGCTTCCGGTCAAATCCTGGATCACCGAGCCCCTGAATCCGGATCAATCTGTCAAGGCAGGCGCCGTGCCGATCCGGGGAGTGGCCATGGGAGGCACGTCAGCCGTCACCCGCATCGAAGTGACCGCCGACGGCGGCGCCACCTGGCACCCCGCCCAGCTTACCGGAAGCGATTTAGGCCCATTCGCCTGGCGCCTGTTCGAGACGTTGCTGAACCTGCCGCCCGGCCCGGTCGAGCTGGCCTGCCGCGCCACCAATGCAGCCGGGCAACAGCAACCCGAATTCACCACCGACAACACAGGGTATTTCGTCAATGGGTGGCGCGAACATAAAATCAACCTGACGATCGCGCCTGCCGGGTAAAACACCGCAGCCGGCTTGCAAGCCGACTGCGTGATGGCGCATAATCGATCCTGTTGTCTTCCTTCTTACCGTTACCCGGAATTTCCATGCCTTTGCGTCACTGGCTTGCTGCCCTTCTTGTTGTCCTCCTGTGGGGGCTCAACTTCGTGGTGATCAAGTTTGGCGTCGATGAATTTCCTCCGCTGCTGCTGGGCGCCCTGCGTTTTGCCATGGTCGCCTTTCCCGCCATTCTTTTTATTCCAAGGCCCGTCATTCCATTACGGTTGCTGCTGCTTTTCGGACTGACGCTATGCTTCGGACAATTTGCCTTTCTGTTCAGCGCGATCGCCATGGGCATGCCGGCGGGGCTGGCCTCGCTGGTGCTGCAATCGCAGGCGTTTTTTTCAGTCCTGATCGCTGCGCTGCTGCTCAATGAAAAGGTGCGGCTGCACAGCATCATTGCCATGGTCGTGGCCGCCATCGGCCTGGCCGTCATTGAAATGGGGGCTGACAGCGCCCAGCCGGTGCCTTTGTTTGCGTTCTTCCTTACCCTGTGTGCCGCCTTCAGCTGGGGCTGCGGCAATATCGTCATAAAAAAAGCCGGGCCTGCGGTCAATATGTTCAGTCTGCTGACCTGGGGCGCCGTCTTTCCTGTCCTTCCCTTTTTGCTGGCATCCTGGCTGCTCGAAGGCCCCCAGGCGATGGCGCACAGCCTGGCCACGCTATCATGGACCGGTGTCGGCTCGGTCATGTACCTGGCCTATGCCGCCTCATTCGTCGGCTACTACTTGTGGGGTCGCCTGCTGGCGCACCATCCGGTCAGCCTGGTAACGCCAATGTCATTGATGATTCCGGTGGTCGGCCTGCTGTCGGCAGAACTGGTGCTGCATGAAAAACTGTCGCTGGTGCAATGGCTTGGCAGCGCGGTGGTCGTGGTGGGGCTGGCCATCAATATTTTCGGCAGCAGACTGTCCGGCGCATCGGCAGGCAAGAAGCAGCACAAAAAGGATATTCGTGTTCATACAGCAACAAATAAAAGCAGATAAACCACGAAATCGCGCCTGCGTTTCAAAATAAAAGTCAATATTCACACAAGGTGCGCGCATAGCCGGTATGCTTTAAGAACAGACTGCGGCAGCGATCGCTTTACTAATATATGGAAACATTTTCCATTTGTGCGGAAATAATCCTTCCTATATGATCTGAACGTTACACACAGTCAGTAAATCCACTCATTTCAGGAGTAAAAGAATATGTCGATTATCATTACTATCGTGATTGGTTTTATTGTTGGCCTGATCGCCCGCGCCGTTATGCCGGGCAACCAGTCCATGGGGCTCATTCTTACCACGATTCTGGGTATCGTCGGGTCTATCGTTGCGACCTACCTGGGTCAGGCGATGGGATGGTACGGCCAGGGGGATGCTGCAGGCTGGATCGCATCCGTTGTCGGCGCCATTATTGTTCTTTTCATCTATGGCCTGATCGCCAAGCGCTCCTGACACCGGCATGTTATAAAGAATGCGTGCCCAGGTGGCACGCATTTTTCGTTTTATCCGCCTTATTTTCATTGATTACGGGAGGCTCATGACTCGTTACCACACGATCGACGCCAATATTCAGGACGCCGAAAAACCGGCAGGTCTTGTCAGAAAAATAGCCCGTGTCGCCAAACGTGCCGGGCGCACCGTTATCGAGAAAGCCCTGCTGCTGTACTATGCCGTTCGCAATCCCGCGACGCCGGCCTGGGCCCGCAGGGTCATTTACGGCGCATTAGCCTATTTCGTGTTGCCGCTGGACGCACTGCCGGACTTCATACCGGGCGTTGGTTATACCGACGATCTGAGCGTGCTTGCCGCCGCCCTGGCTGCCGTCGCCTACTACATCACGCCAGAAGTGAAGCAGCAGGCCGAGAAGGCTGCCAGCCGCTGGTTTAAACACTGATTCGAAACGGCAAGACATTTTACGCGATGGCCCGTCGTCATTTTTCATTCAAGGATTTCTGGCTGACCGAGGCCATTCGCCTGCGCGAAGATCACTGGGGACCGCTGGATGATGCCGCGCTCATTCGCCAATTGCGCAGTGGCAACCACAGCCCCGAGGAAAAAATCGTACGCCGCGCTCGCCTGCTTGCAGATCGCGAACACACCACCTCTCTGGTCGACCAGTGGACCCAGGGTGCGAAACTGGCCCTGTTTATCCTTGCTGTCGTGGCGATACTGGCGGGGGCGGGCGCCGCAGCCGGCGTACTGGGTTCCGCCAATCGCCATATCAATGTCCTGCTGGCCATTGTGACCCTGCTCGGTGTACACGGCCTGACATACCTGTTCTGGCTCCTTTCCCTGTTTCTTTCCTCACGGGCATTCAGCTGGCTGGGGCAGTTCTGGCTATGGCTCAGTCGCAAGATCGCCCGCGGCCCCGAAGCTGCGCTGGCGCCGCAATCTTTTGTCTCGCTGCTGGCGCAAAACAGCGCGCTCAAGTGGGCCTTGTCCTGCGTCAGCCATGGATTCTGGGTACTGTTTTTTCTTGCTGCCCTGCTGACCATGCTGGGCCTGCTGGCAGCGCA
>DATGQC010000185.1:0-3971 GCA_035304425.1 Advenella sp. | reverse complement strand
CGTCGGTGTCCTCTTCAAAGTCGAATTCATCCACCGGATTGGTGCGCGAACCGTAAGGCAGGCGCGCCAGAAAACGGGGCATTGCCAGGCCGATATAGCGAGAGTCTTCTGACTCGCGCAAACTGCGCCAGGCGGCATATTCCGAATTGGTGAAGATTTTGGTCAGGTCACGCGGGTTGGCCAGCTCCTGCCAGGAATCCATCTGCATGACCTCGGGCGACGCACCGGAAATGAACGGGCAATGGGCGGCCGAAGAAATGCGCGCCATTTCACCCAGCAACTCGACGTCCGGCGGGCTGTGGTCAAAATGATAATCACCCACGATACATCCGATAGGTTCGCCGCCAAACTGGCCATATTCTTCTTCGTACACACGCTTGAAAATCGGGCTCTGATCCCAACCCACGCCCTTATAGCGTTTGAGGGTGCGGCCCAGCTCCTTCTTGGTGATGCACATAACGCGGATTTTCAACAACTCGTCCGTTTCGGAATTGTTGACCAGGTAGTGCAGGCCGCGCCAGGCGCCTTCAAGCTTCTGGAATTCCTCATGATGCATGATCAGGTTGATCTGCTCGGACAGCTTGTGATCGATTTCCGCAATAATTGCCTGGATAGTCGAATAGGCATCGGAAGACATGGTGACCGTGTTGGCCAGCGCCTGCTCGGCCAGCGTGCGCACCGCATTCTCTACCGCTTCGCGGGCCTGGTCGGTCTTGGGCTTGAATTCTTTTTTCAGTAATGAAGCGAGACCATCGGACTGCAGTTCTTCCAACTGTACCGCTTCTTTCTGTACGCTCGTGCTCATTTAACTCTTCCTGTTACTTGCTGGTGTCGTCTGCGTCGGAGGCTGGCTTGTCGGCTTCGGGATCCGAGGCATCCTTGTTCGGAGCAGCAGCCAGTGTTTTCATCAAGGCAGGATTCTTCAGCACCTTGTTGATAAGCTCTTCTGCGCCTGTCTTGCCGTCCATGTAGGTCAGCAAATTGGCCAGCTCTGTACGCGCCTCCAGCAGCTCGTTGAGCGCATCCACCTTGCGCGCGACCTGTGCCGGTGAGAAATCGTCGATGCTGTCAAAGCTCATATCCACGCTCAGGACACCGTCGCCGGTCAGGGTGTTGGGCACCTGGAACGCCACGCGCGGTTTGATAGCCTTCATGCGTTCATCGAAATTATCGATATCGACTTCAAGGAACTTGCGGTCGTTGATATCGGCCTGCGGCACTTCGGACTTACCGGCCAGATCAGCCATGACGCCCATGACAAATGGCAACTGAATGGTTCTTTCGGCACCATAGATTTCAACGTCATATTCGATCTGCACACGCGGAGCGCGGTTTCTCGCAATGAACTTCTGGCCGCTTCTGCGTGACGACATTCGTGTAGCCATTCTTTTACTCTCCAACTCTTGGCCGGCTGAACCGGCGGATCATATTTATCTAAATCTGTTTACTCTTCGCGAGGCAGCCAGTTCTCAAACTGCTCTGCATTGCCGGGGGTGAGATTTTTCAGCATTTCATGAAAATTAAGAGGAATAGTCTGCTGAACCCTGCGGATCAGGAACGGAGCCGGGTGGCTCGGTTCGTGAATTTCAAAATAACTGCTGACTTTTTCCAGTGCGACCATCGCCTCATCGCGCGTTTTGATTTGTACTTCCGTCCATGATACTGACCTTTCTGCCATTTGCTGCTGCGCTGTCGCGACATTGCCCGCGGCGGGCTCTTCCACATGCTGCCCGCTGTTGTTGTCTGCGCCCGCGCTGTCGGACTGTTCCGCTTGCACCGCTGCCGAAGCGCCCAATGCGCTTGTGATCAGTTCAAAACTTCGTTGCAACGAGGATACCGAGGGTGTCCACTCTGTGCCCAGCTTCTCGGTGACCAGCTCTACGATGCCCTGCAGGCTTTTTGCTGCGCCAGTTAAGCCGACCATCTCTGGTGCGCCGGCAATGGCGGCCTGGTTCAGCGTTTCCACCAAACGGGCCCGGCCACCAGGAAACAGATCGGCGCGCGACCCTTCCATGATGGCTTCGGCGTCGCGCAACGACAACTGGCCATGCGCACCGGTGAGCAGGTTGGCGCTGCGTACGCTTCGCCCCACCCCCAGCATGTCTGCCAGCGAATTGATGGCGTTGATGCGCGGCAACGGATCTTCGTAATCATCTTCCATGAGCGGCGGATACACGCCCGCCCAGCACCTTTGCAAGGCGTCGTGCGCCAGGCGGACCCCGCTGGCATAACCGGCCAGACCGTTTTGTGACGTCCACGCACAAACCAGGGCGTGGATCACGCGTAAATCGCAGGTTCTGTCGCAAAGCGCAAGCGCCTGCTTTTCAACCTGATTCCAATCCGGCGCCTGAGCATCGATAATCGTATCGCCAAACTGCTGTTCAGGCTTTTCTACTACTGCCTGCTGTAATGCCAAAAAGGCGGCATCATACTCCAGATTTTCGCCACCGTTGTCTTCGCTAAACGCAGAGAACAATTCATCAAATGTTTTCATGTACCCCGGTTATCCTAAACATGCATTGTGAAACGTGTGTGACGTTTGCTACTCACACATCTTGCGCATTTCGCTACACGTTACACATTAAAATTCATATTGAGACTAGTAAAAACCCTAGCGATGCGTGTAAACGCCAGCGGAAATCTTACAAAAGTTATCTTCCATCATAAAATTTCATTCTGAACAAAATTATGTCATTTAAATTCTAAAACAATTTATTACATATTCACACAAAGTATTTTCAGGCTATTTTGATTTATTTTAACGATGATCCCGTATTTTGAACCTTATTTGCCACGTAAAGAAGCATGCGTTTACAGTATTTACATAAATTAAACATGTGCGCGGCCGATTGCGCTCTGGCGGCTTAACGTACGTTCTGCGGCAGCCACAAAACCAGATCGGGAACCCAGTAAATAATCATCACCCCGACGATCATGAGAAAGAACATGGGCATCGCTACTCTGGCGATATAAGGCAGTTCCTTTTTGGTCATACCTGACAAGACGAACAGATTGAATCCCACCGGCGGCGTAATCTGGGCCATTTCAATGACGAAGATCAGAAAGATGCCGAACCAGACAAGATCAAGGCCTGCGGCCTGCACGGTCGGCAGCAGCACGCCGATGGTCAGCACCACCATTGAAATCCCATCGAGAAAGCACCCTAATATAATAAAGAACACCATCAACGCCAGCACCAGGCCAAATTGCGACAGTCCCAGCGAGGCGATCCATTCGGCCAGCGCTCGCGGCAACCCGATATACCCCATTGCCAGCGTGAGGAACTGCGCGCCAGCCAGTATCAATGCAATCATGCAATACAGTCGTGTCGCGCCCAGCAGCGATTCCCTGAATGTTGTCCAGTTCATGGAACCCTGAAGACCCGATAGAATGAGTGAGCCCACGACGCCGACAGCCGCCGCTTCCGTGGCAGTCGCAATGCCGGTATAGATGGAACCGAGCACGGCCACGATCAGCAGTACGACCGGTATCAGATAGCGCGATTCGGCGATTTTCTGCCGGAATGTCAATGTGCTGCGCTCGGAAGGAATGGCCCCGGGATGAAACAGCGACCACACGACGATATAGCCCATGAACAGGCCCGCCAGCAGAATGCCAGGAATGACGCCGGCAATAAACAGGCGCGAGATGGACACGTTCGCCGCGACGCCATACACAATCATAATAATGGAGGGTGGAATAAGCAGGCCGAGCGTGCCGGCGCCCGCCAAGGTACCCAGCACCTGATCATCAGGGTAGCCACGCCGCTTGAGTTCGGGAATGGTCATCTTGCCGATAGTGGCGCAGGTTGCAGCCGATGACCCCGAAACGGCGGCGAAAATGGCGCAGCCGATAATATTGGTATGCAACAGCTTGCCCGGCAGCCGGTTGAGCCATGGCGCCAGGCCGCGAAACAGATCCGTCGAAAGCCGGGAGCGGAACAGAATCTCGCCCATCCATAAGAATAGTGG
>DATGQC010000184.1:0-8772 GCA_035304425.1 Advenella sp. | reverse complement strand
TTAAAACATTGCTATGCCAATCGCTCATTGGAGTTAACCCTATAGCACTTGAAATAAGTATGGATGAGGACATGAGGCGGGGGTCTGACTTACCTCACGAGCGTGGGAACCGCAGCTGCCCACGCATTTGGCTGCGCGCTGTTGTTGATCAGCAATAGAAAAATGCACGCCATCACAATGCTATGTCGCCCTTCAACAACTGGCGTGCAATTGTCCTGCGATGAATTTCACCTGTTCCATCCGGAACCCGTATCTGCCGGGCAAGGCGATACCCTTCTTCCAGTTGCAATTCGTTGGTCAATCCCATGGCGCCGTGGACCTGTATGCTGCGGTCCATCACTCGTCCGACCATCTCTGTGGCATACGCCTTGACCATCGATGTTTCCTTTACAGCGGGAATGCTGTTATCTATTTTTCGGGCGCAGTTCTGCGCCATGCACTTGGCGGCATATATGTCCATGGCGCTATCGGCAAGCAAAAGCTGTATCGCCTGGTGTTCGGAAATCGGACGACCAAATGTTTTACGCACTTGTGAATACTCAACGGCCTTATCCAGAGCCCAGCGCGCCAGACCGACACTGGAGCCGGCCATGCTTAATCGCCCTGCATTGATACCGCCCAGGGCGACGGTCAGGCCTTCATGCACAGGCCCGATCATATGATCTTCAGGCACTCGCACCTCATCAAGAGACACAATACCTATTTCTGCCCCCAGATGGCCCATCGTACGGATTACCGAAGGTACGGAAAAGCCCGGGCTTTTTGTATCCACAAAGAACCCGGAGACACCACCACGGCGTTGCGCTGCCCGCTGGGGGTCGGTCACCGCAAACACCATCGCGTAATCGGCATAGGGTGCATTGGTGATCCATTGCTTGGTGCCCGATATGACCCAGTCACTACCCGACTTGACGGCTTTGCTTTTCATCGCGTAGACATCGGAACCGGCATCAGGCTCGCTCAGGCAAAAGCACAAGGTTTTGTCGCCCGAGGCCAGGCCCTCCTGATAGGTGTCAAAAACCTCACGATTCAGGTGCCGCAATACGGGCGACAGGCCATTGGTAAATGGCGACGGCAGCACCACGGTCTGAATTAATCTGCGGCCCGGCCCGTACCTGTGGTTGATCGCTTCCTGGATATAGATATTTGCACTGGCGCCTAACCCTGCCCCGCCGAGTTCTTCAGACGCAAACATGTTATAAAACCCGAGCTCTGCGGAACGCATCCGGACCTGCCTGCGCAGCTGCAGCACCTTCTCTACAAATCGTCCTTTCTCGTTATATACCAGGCGTTCGTCATGCAGCAAGGCGGCGTTGTCCTTTTCCAGCGCAACCACTTCCTTATCGATGAACCGGACCAGGGCGTCACACAGCGTGACAATGTCTCCGTCTATTTGCGTATCCACTTTTCTTCCTTTCTTAAACAGAATGCCTGCGACATAGCAGAAACGAGCGTGGCGGCATCCGCCACGTCGTTCGGTCATCTCTCTTTATTTGGACTGCGGTGCCGGCCAGAGCTTCTTGAGCAGCGGCGTCACGGTTGTCAGCTCACGCCCGATTCGCTCCCGCATCGCTTCGGACGTTCCTCCCAGTACGGTATATCCTTCGCTCTCCAGCTGTGCCCGGTTGATTTCAAGCGCGGCGTTAACTGCCTTGTTCAGGCGCGCTACGATCTCGGGGGGCATGCCCGGAGGGCCGGCAATCCCCGTCCAGGTATCGGAGTTGTACTCGGGATAACCCAGCTCGACCATGGTGGGCACGTCCGGCGCAAGCGGCAGTCGTTTTTCGCTGCCGACAGCCAATACCCGTGCCGCTCCGCTTTTGGCGTAAGACATGATCGAAGAATAATAGGACGAATTCATCGTGGTCCGCCCTGCCAGAAAGTCCTGCATGGCGGGGTTGCCGCCCCGATAGGGCACATGCAGAATATCGACACCGGCATAGTGTTTCAGCAGCTCGCCCGCCGCATTCAACGATGATCCCTGGCCTGCTGACGCATAGCTCAATTGGCCGGGATGTTTTTTGGCATAGGCGATCAGCTCTTTCATTGTCTTGAAACGGGAATCGGCCCTGACGGAAAACACCAGCGACGAGCTGACCAGTTCGCTGACGGGCGTGAAACTTTTCAGCGGATCGTAACTGAGGTTGGCATAAATGGCGGGGTTAAAAATATGAACGCCCTGCGTTGTCGCCAGCAAGGTGTAGCCGTCGGGCTTGGCGCCAGCCACAAAGGCGGCGCCAATGGTCGCACCCGCGCCGCCCTTGTTCTCGACGACAATGGTTTGCTTCAGGTTGTCCGACATGGACTTGGCGATCAGACGCGCCACAGTATCGGTCGCGGCTCCGGGGGGAAATGGTACTACCAGGCGTATCGGGTGATTCGGGTATGTATTTGCGTCTGCGGCGTGAGCGCCTGGCGCTGCGCTGACCATCAGCGCCAGCCCGGCTGTCCGCAGAATCCTCCTTAAATCCATCTTCATTCGTCGTCTCCAATATTATGTTAGTTTTGCTGCTCGACGACTTGCATAGTAAAGAAATACGGATGAACTGAGTACTTCCCAGTTAGCGCGCTGGCATGATGAAAAGTCATATCAGTGCGAAGCCAGCCAAGGCCTGCATACCCGGCTGTTTTCTGCTTGCGAGACAGCCGCCAGGCGGATGCAGGCAGGCTATATCAGGTTCTCGTCGGCATGTCCGACTTCGTGCAGGATCCAGTTTCTGAATGCCGTCACCTTGCGCGAATGACGTTGCAATGACGGTCTGACCAGATAATGACCCTTGTCGCGGTATTGTGGCCTGGCGAAAGGACGCACCAGCAGCCCGCTTTCCAGCTCCGACTTCAGCAATGGAATTTGACCGACGGCCAGGCCCAGACCGTCCATGGCGGCCTGCCAGGTCAGTACCGAGGTGCTGAAACTCATGCGCTCGGCTTTTTGCGCCACCGTTTCCAGATCCGCAAACCGGAGCCAGTCATCCCAATCGCTGCGGCGGTAATGCGAGAAAAGCAACGGCCCTTTCAAGAGTACGGCAGGGTCATGCCGGGACTCGGGATGTGCCGCCAGAAACTGCGGCGAACAGATCGGTTCCAGTTCGTCCCGAAACAATAAATCGCTTTGCGTGCCGGGCCAGTTGCCTTCGCCATACTGGATCGCGATATCAACGCCGTCCCGGTCAAAGTCTACAGTGGGCACTGCATTGGTGATGAGCACCTCGATATCGGGATAGCGCTGCCGAAAATGCATCAGATGCGGAATCAGCCATTTCGCGGTGAACGTGGTATAAGTGCGCACCCGCAAGACACTCTGGGCGTTCTTTTCCATGACTTTACCGGTCGCTTCTGCAAGTATGTCAAAGGCAGGCAGGATGTCCTGCGCATAGCGCAGCCCCGCCCGGGTCAGCGTAACTCCCCTGCTTTCCCGCATGATCAGCGCAGTGCCCACATACGTTTCCAGGTTGGCGATCTGCCGGCTCACGGCCGATTGCGTCACGCACAGTTCTTTGGCGGCCAGCGTCAGGTTCTTGTGACGTGCGACCGCCTCAAAAACACGCAACGGATTCAGCGGAGGAAGATGGCGCGCCATGAACACGGATCCTTACGAATGACAAATCGATGATTTTTTATCATATCACTGTGCGCATTTCGAAGTATTCATAATCTTCAGACCTCTTTACTATCGTCCTGGCAATCAATCACAAGGATGTTAAATGGATTTCCAACTCAACGAGGAGCATCGGGCTTTCTCAGACTCAGTGGCGCGTTTTTCCCGGCAAGAACTGGCTGAGGGCGCATTGGAACGCGCTCATGCAAAGTCATATCCATGGGAAACCGCCCGCAAGATCGCCGACAATGGTCTGCTGGGCATTACGTTTTCAGAAAAAGACGGCGGCCACGGCGGCACGCTGATGCATGCGGTTCTCGCAATCCAGGAGGTCGCGCTGGCATGTCCAAAGAGTGCAGACATCGTTCAGGCGGGCAACTTTGGTCCGATCCGCACCTTTGTCGAATACGCCAGCCCGGAGCAGAAAGAGCGTTTCCTGCCTGATCTGCTTGGCGGCAAAAAGGTGATCGCGCTGGGTATGACCGAGCCGGGCGCAGGTTCGGCTGTAACGCAACTGCAAACCAGCGCGCGCAAAGACGGCGACAAGTATTATATTAATGGCAGCAAGATATTTTCCACCAATAGCCCGGATGCGGACCTGTTTCTGGTGTATGTGCGTTTCGGTCCTGGCCTCGAAGGGATCGGTTCTGTCCTGATCGAACGCGGAACGCCCGGCTTTACGATCGGCAAACCTGCCGATTTCATGAACGGCGAGCAGTGGTGCCAATTGTATTTCGAGGACGCCGCTATCCCGGCCGCCAATGTTCTTCTGGGGCCCGGCGGCTTCAAAAAACAGATCTCGGGATTCAACATTGAGCGACTGGGAAACGCCTCCCGCTCCCTGGCCCTGGGACGCTATGCATTCAATCAGGCCAAAGAGCATACCGCTATGCGCGAACAGTTCAATAAGAAGCTTTGCGAGTTTCAGGGCATTCAGTGGAAATTCACAGATATGTGGATGCAATTGGAGTCAGCGCAGCTTTTGCTTTACAAGGCCGCGCTCGAAGGAGAACATGCGCTGCCATCAGCACAAAGCACTGCGATGGCCAAACTGGCCTGCAATCAGGCCGGCTGGTTTGCCGCAAATGAGGCGTTGCAGGTCATGGGCGGTATGGGCTTTTCCCAGGAGAACCTGGTCGAGTATTGTGTACGTCGCATCCGGGGCTGGATGATAGCCGGCGGCTCAATAGAAATCCTGAAAAACCGCATTGCCGAAGGCATATTCGAGCGGTCTTTTTCGCAATATGGCCCCCGTCGGACTGATGCCGCGGTACCGGCGACGGCGTAACAGCTGCTGCCCGCAAACCCGCCGTCAGGCGCCTGAAGAACATGATCGGCGACCCGGGTTGTCGTGTTGCTGATCACAAATGTCATCAAGTCGAAATGATTCTATAGATCAACAAAGGGTATGGAGATGAATACACAACAAAAAGGATTACTGGAAGGGAAAGTGGCAATCGTAACCGGCGCAGGCCGGGGCATCGGCCGTGAGATTGCCTTGATGATGGCCGCCGAAGGCGCCTCTGTTGTGGCGAACGACATGGGCGCATCGCTTGACGGCGAAGGCAACGATAATGCGCCGGCCAGCCAGACCGTCCAGGAGATCATTGCCAATGGCGGCGCCGCGGTGGCCAACTTCAACAGCGTTGCCGATCACGATAGTATGCGTGATATGGTCGCCGAAGCAGTCAAAGCGTTCGGCACTGTCGATATCGTCGTGAACAACGCCGGCATTCTGCGTGACTCCATTTTCCACAAGATGACCTTCGAACAGTGGGATGCCGTCATCAAGGTTCATTTGTACGGCAGCTTTAACGTGAGCCGGGCGGCAGCCGAAATCTTCCGCAAGCAGGAATCAGGCGCGTTCGTGCACATGGTGTCCACCAGCGGCCTGATCGGCAGTATCGGCCAGGCCAATTACGCTGCGGCCAAACTGGGTATTGCAGGCCTGTCCCGTTCCCTGGCCATGGAAATGAGCCGCTTCAATGTGCGCTCCAACTGTATTGCGCCCAGCGCATTCAGCCGCATGATCGAATCGGTGCCGGGCGCCACGCCGGAAGAAAAAGAAGCCAATCTGGCCAAGCGCAGGCAGCAGACCCGTCCGGAGCAGATCGCCCCGCTTGCGGTTTTCCTGGCAAGCGACGCGGCCAAGGGCGTATCGGGCCAGATCCTGGGCGCACGCGGCAATGAATTCTATCTTTACAACCAGACCCGTCCGATTCGCACCTTGCACCGCGCCGACGGCTGGACCCCCGCGACTGTGGCGCAGCAATTGCCCAAGGCGTGGGCGACGGCGTTTACCCCGCTGGAACGCACGCGCGATGTGTTCTCCTGGGAAGCCATCTAGAGGCGGGCACAATGACCATTGATCGCGAAAAACTGCTCAACTGGCCCTTCCAGGACACCGTCCAGACCTACGATTTCAAAGACGTCATCCTTTATGCGCTCGGCGTTGGGTTGGGGGCGGATCCCATGGACAGAAAACAGCTTGCTTATGTCTACGAGAAAAACCTGGCAGTCTTGCCCAGCTTTGCTGTCGTGCTTGGCCATCCGGGCGCCTGGAATGCCGATCCTGAATCGGGCATTGATCGCAGACACGTCGTTCACGGCGAACAGGCGGTGCAAATCCATGAGCCCCTTCCCGTCTCGGCAACGGTGCGGGGCGTGAACCGTATCACAGATGTGATTGACAAGGGTGAAGGCAAGGGCGCCCTCGTCTATGTCGAACGGAAAATCTACAACGAAGCGACGGGCCGGTTGTTGGCGACATTGAACGCCACCTCGTTCTGCCGCGCCAACGGCGGCTTCGGCGGTCCGTCCGGCCCAGTGGCCCGACCCCACCCGCTGCCGGATCGCCAGCCCGATGATCAGGTCACATTGCCGACGCTGCCACAGTCGGCGCTGCTGTATCGCCTGAATGTCGACTATAACCCGCTGCATGTCGATCCCGATGTGGCGGCCTCCGCCGGTTTCAAACAACCGATCCTGCACGGCTTGTGCACGTTCGGCGTCGCCACGCACGCGCTGTTGCAGGCGGTTTGCGATTACGATGCGACCCGCCTTGGCAAAATCGCCGCCAGGTTCTCCTCTCCCGTCTATCCGGGCGAGAATATCGTCGTGGACTTGTGGCGCGATGGCGATCAGGTTTCCTTTCGCGCCTCGGTGCCGGAACGTGGCGTCAAGGTACTGGACAATGGCTATGCCCAATTAAGGAGCACACAACATGGTTAATCCCGCTGACACGACCGACGCCGACACGCCCGGCGTACAGCAAACGTACTTTCGCCATTTGGCCGAGGGCCGCTTTGTCATTCAATGCTGCGCAGCATGCAGCCATTATGTTTTTTATCCCAGGACCCATTGCCCGCATTGCGGATCGGACCGGCTGGAATGGGTCGAAGCCAGCGGCAAGGGCGTGATCTATTCCTATAGCATCGTGCGCCGCAAGCCCGAAGCCGGCGGCGACTATAACGTCGTTCTGGTCGACCTTGAAGAAGGGGTGCGTTGCATGTCCCGGGTAGAAGATGTGACGCCTGATGAACTCGACATTGATATGCCGGTTCAGGCCTATATCGAACAGACCGACAGCGGCCCTGTGCTACTGATGAGGAAAAGAGGACGCGACCAATGATTTCACTCAAGCAATTACGGGGCGCCGTCGCGATCGTCGGTGTCGGCCAGGCCGGCTGCGGCGAAGCAAAAGGGCGCACGGAAATGGAGATCCTGGCCGAAGCCAGCCATAAGGCAGTAGCCGATGCGGGGCTGCGCATGGCCGATATCGACGGTCTCGCAACAGCCAGCAGCTCTTCGGCCATGTGGCCATTATCGGTCGTCGAGTATTTGGGACTGAACCCACGCTTTGTCGATAGCACCATGATTGGTGGTTCCAGTTTCGTGTCGCATACCATGCCGGCCCTGCTGGCCCTGGCCAGCGGCCAGTGCGACGCGGTGCTGGTGTGCTACGGCAGCACCCAGCGCACGGCGGTCATGAACCGCTCGGAAATCAAGCGTGCCCGTCGGCAGCTTGAGCCCCATCCCTTCGAAGAAGTGTATGAACCCCTTCAACCGCTAACCTCCTATGCCCTGGCGGCAAGACGGTATATGCATCAATATGGCGCCACGCGGCGCGATCTGGCCGAAGTGGCGGTTGCCGCACGCAAGTGGGCGCAACTGAATCCCGAGGCCTTTCGCCGCGATCCTCTGTCGATCGATGATGTCCTGAACGCACGGATGGTGTCGGATCCACTATCGGTCCTGGACAGCTGCCTGGTGACCGACGGCGCAGGCGCTTTCGTGATGGTCCGCGCCGATCGGGCCAAAGATCTGCCGCAAAAACCGGCGTATATCCTGGGTAGTGCAACGGCAACGTGGAACAAGCAGATTTCGGCCATGCCGGATCTGACGATCACAGCGGCGCGCGACTCGGGGGCGCGCGCGTTCGCGATGGCCGGCATCACGCCTGCCGATGTCGATGTGGCAGAACTGTATGACGCGTTCACAATCAATACGCTGCTGTTTCTGGAAGATCTCGGCTTTTGTAAAAAAGGCGAGGCCGCAGCGTTTGTGCGGGATGGCGGTATTGCGCCGGGTGGCCGTCTTCCGGTCAATACCAACGGCGGCGGCCTGTCATGCGTGCACCCCGGAATGTATGGCGCATTTATCATGATCGAAGCGGTGCGCCAGTTGCGCGGCCAATGCGGCGAAAGGCAGATTGACAACGCCGCGATCGCCCTGGTGCATGGCAACGGCGGTACGCTGTCGAGCCAGGCCACGGCGGTGCTGGGCACGCAGGCCACGCTGTAGAACAATAAGCGTGTCCTGTCACGGCAGGGCGCGCAATAATATCGGAGACACCTTCATGGATGAAGTCAGAAAACGACTCGCCTCATTACGCCTGCCGGTGGTATGCGCGCCCATGTTTATCGTTTCAAACCCGGAGATGGTGATCGCGCAATGCACAAGCGGCATCGTCGGCGCGTTTCCGGCGTTGAATGCGCGACCACAATCGGAATTGGCAATATGGCTGGAACGCATCACAACCGCATTGGCCGCGCATGCGGAGCATCACCCAGAACATAGCGTTGCTCCCTTTGCCGTCAACCTGGTGATCCGTGAATCCAACGACCGGTTGTGGACCGATGTGGACGTGCTCGAACAGTTCAGGGTGCCGCTGG
>DATGQC010000183.1:0-9145 GCA_035304425.1 Advenella sp. | reverse complement strand
GTTCGCAGTAAACGGCATCGTCAAAGTCGCGGGCGTCTTCGCCATCAATCGTAATAAAAGGCACGTCGCGCAGATCAACCCGGCCATTCAGATCGCGCTGCACGACGGTTTCCGGCAAGGCATCGGCCTGCGCCAGCGTTGCTTCGGAAAAGCCGACAGGCACATCAAACTTGCGAACGGCAATTTCAATTTCCATGCCCGGATCGTCGATTTCTCCGAGCACCTCGATGATGCGCCCAAGCGGCTGGGTATGGCGGGTAGGCTGTTGCACGATTTCAACCGTGACGACCTGCCCATGCTGGGCGCCGCCCACATCGGATGCAGGCACCAGGATATCATGCTTGATGCGCTGGTCTTCGGGGGCCACCACATAGATACCCTGCTCCTGCAGCAGACGACCGACCAGGCGGTTGGTGCTGCGTTCCAGCACTTCGACAATCGTGCCTTCGGGCTTGCCGCGATATTCTCCGGTGGGTTTGACCTGCACCCGGTCGCCATGCAATACCTTGAGCATTTCCCGTGGCGACAGGAACAGATCCGGGCCGCCATCTTCAGGGATCAGGAAGCCGAAGCCATCGCGATGCCCCTGAACCCGCCCGATCACATAATCCTTGGGCTTTGCCGTGATTTGCCAGCCTGCTGGCGTATTGTCCAGCTGACCGTCGCGCAGCATGGCCGCCAGGCGTTTTTCCAGCCCGTCTACACCCCCCTGGCGGGTCAGATTGAAGTGATTGATAAGCTGCTGCAAAGGTTGCGGCTTGTCTGCGCCACGCAGCAAACTGAGTATATTTTCCCGTGAAGGGACATCCGGATCGTAATCGTGACCGGGTTCGGGCAGCGGCAGCGACGACTGCTGGGTATTAGCTGATTTTTTTCTCGTTGCCATGCGTAAATTCTTTAAGATTAGATGAGTTGCACATCGGCCCGCGCGGGGCCTCTGGGCTTTAGGTTATCACCATTCTATTACATTAATCCGCCATCTTTGGTCAAATACAGACCGCCGACCGATAAGACAAAACAATCATGGCGCCCTCGCCCGCAGTCGCATCAGCTCCAGAACCGCTGCACCAGAAACCGGATGACCATGGCAAAACAAACCACCACGATCAACGGTCGGATCAGGCGGGCGCCATGATTGACCGCCACCACCGAGCCCGATACCGACCCGACAATCTGCCCGCATATCATGACCGCGCCAACCAGCCACAATACCTGGCCGCCCACGATGAAAACCGCGACCGAGGCGACATTACTGGCAAAATTAAACAGCCGCGCCGCGCCCGACGCCTTGACGATATGCATGCCGCGCAACGTAATATTGGCCAGGGAAAAGAACGAACCTGCGCCGGGTCCGAAAAAACCATCATAAAACCCGATGGCCGGCACCACGCCGTATTCAAACGGCCGGGAACCGATGCGTGCGGCTCTTTCGGTCTGCCCGGCCGATGGCGTGAGCAGGAAATACAGCCCGATGGCCAGCAAAACAAGCGGAATCAGGAAGTCCAGCACGCTCGGGTCGATCATCTGTATCAGCACCGTACCCAGACATGCGCCGGCAAAAGACATCAGGGCAGGCACGCGCAGCTGGCGAAACTGAATGACGCCGCGACGCATCATGGTCAGTGATGAAGCAAGCGTGCCGACACTTCCCTGCAGTTTATTGGTGGCCAGCACATTGAGTACCGGAAAGCCCATGAGCATCATGACCGGAATGACAATAAGTCCGCCTCCGCCAGCCAGCGCGTCCACAAAACCGGCCAGCATGGCCACAAAAAAAAGAATGAGAAAAACGTTCCAGCCCAGCTCTACTTCCATGTTGAACACCTGCTACCCAATCCGGTCGCGCCAGCCTGACGGGATAGAATACGAACAGGCCTGCGCTGCAACTATACCGGAAATTTCGCCCGCCCAAGGTAAAATAAGTGCAGTCATATTCACGGGAAAGTCTGGCGCTCGCACGATTGGCCGCCAGGCGACCCGCTTACTCTCATTTATCTGCCGCAAGTCAGGTACCACCAGGAAGCTGCCGTATGTCCGGTTATTTGATGTTCAAACATGCCCACATGACCCTCGCCGTTCTGAGTCTGCTGTTTTTTATTTTGCGCGCCGGCTGGTCGATCTCGAGCTCCGCCCTGCTGGCGCGACCGTTGGTGCGTATCGCGCCCCATGTCATCGACACGCTATTGCTGGTCTGTGGGCTGTACCTGCTGTCTTTCATCGGCATGCAGGCATTCATCGTGGCCAAGCTGATCGGGCTGGTGCTATATATCGCACTGGGCACGATGGCGATCAAGCGCGCCCGCACTTCCGGGCAAAAAGCCATATTCGCCACGCTTGCCGTGCTCACGTTCATCTATATCATGGGCGCCGCCATCAAACACAGCCCGTGGTCCTGGTTCGGTCCCGCCCTGGGCGCATGAATGATCGGCCAGCCGGCTCGCTGGCCACTGCCATGTGTTAGCCGGTCGCTGCCGGCCCAGCAAACCGGTCAGACCAGCGGCAGGCTCATCGTGCGATGGGCAATACCGGCATCCATATAAACCTCGCCTTCGGCTACGAACCCGTAACGCGCGTAAAATCCCATGGCGTGAACCTGAGCGCTCAGCACCACTTCGGCATCGCCGCGCGCCCGCGCCGCCTCAATCAACCGCTGCAATACCAGCCCGCCAATGCCCGTCCCTCTGGCAATCTTGCGTACGGCCATGCGGCCGATATGACCGTCAGGCAGCAGCCGCCCGGTCGCTATCGGCCGCTGCTGCGCGTCATAGGCGACCACATGAATGCACTGTGCATCCATCTCGTCCATTTCCAGCTCCGGCGGCACCTGCTGTTCAAGCACAAACACTTCGTGCCGCACCATCGACGCATGTTCCCTGAGCATGCCCCAATGGTCGACGCGCAGCGCCGTCGCTGCCGCGCTATTGGCGCTCCCTGACTTATCGGGCTGTTGGGGATCGATCATTATTCCTCCGGCGATCAGGCCTGCTCCGGTGCAGGGGGTGTCTCTATGGGTCGCGCGTACCAGGTCCCGTCACCATTCAGGTGCAACAGATGGGTATGTTGCGGGATCAGTGTACTGCGATGGCCGACGCTGATCAGTTTCAGATCCGGCAGGCGCTGGTGTACCAGACGGTACATGGCGTCTTCCAGGCCCTCGTCCATTGCCGAGGTTGCCTCGTCAATGAAAGCGGCAGAAGGCGCTGCCAGAAGCAAACGGGCAAAAGCCACCCGCTGCTGCTCGCCCAGCGACAGGGTGTGCGACCAGCTGACTGTTTCCTCAACCCGAGCTTGCAGGTGAGCCAGGTGTACGTCAAGCAGGGCCTGTTTACCTTTTTCCAGGCCATCTGCCGGCACCGCATTCGGATAATACAGCGCTTCGAGCAAGGAGCCTTCCGGCACATACGGCTTTTGTGAGAGGAACAAAATATCGTCTTCGGGACGTACGATCGTGCCGCTGGAATATGGCCACAGGCCAGCTATGGCGCGCAGGATGGTGGTTTTACCAGAGCCCGACGGACCCTGCAGCAGCCAGTACTGGCCCTTTTCGACGCGCATGGACAAATCATTAACCAGTTCCTGGCCTAGCGGCGTACGAATGCTCACATCCTCAAGCAGGACCGTGTCGCCATCCTGCCGAACATCGGGCAGTGGCAAGGCGTCGGCATTTTCAATATTGGTGAGAAAACCATGCAGACGGTTCAGCGTGGCCCGGTAACCGGCAAACGTATCGTATGCGTTCCGGAAGAAGGACAGATTGTCATGCAGCGTGCCAAACGCCTGGGCACTCTGGGTCATGGCGCCCAGCGTAATCTGCTCGGAGAAAAAACGCGGCGCCTGAATAATGAATGGGAAAATGACCGCGGTCTGCGAGACAAAGAAGTTGAACCCCTGGAACTTGACGCTTCGGTGCACAATGGCCCAGACGTTGCTGATAATCTGTCGGAAACGACTCATCAGCTTGCCCATTTCGATTTTTTCGCCTTTGTAGAAAGCGATGCTTTCGGCATATTCACGCACGCGGACCAGGGAATACCGGTAGTCCGCGTTGAATTTTTCATCCAGGAAATTGAGCAGAATCAACGGTCGGCCGATCCGGAAAGCAAACACCGTGGCGACCAGAATGTAAATAAACAGGGCAAAGACCATACCTCGCGGTATGGTGACGCCTGCCAGCGTAATGTCTCCGGACAGGGTCCACAGGATAATGGTAAAGGCGACTGCCGAGACCAGGGAGCTGACCACGCCAAGACACAGATCCAGCGACACGGTAACGAAGTTGGCAATATCCTGCTGGATCCGCTGATCCGGGTTATCTGCCGGCGTACTAAGGTAATGGGAACGATAATAGCTGGTGCGCGACAACCATTTGTTCAGGAAAACGCCGTTGAGCGATTCACGCCAGTTGATCGTAAAAGCCTGCTGCAGATAAAACGTAACCAGCGAGCGAATAATGTGGATGCCGGCCAGAATGGTAAAAACACCCATCTGTATCCAGAAACTGGTCTCATCCAGTTTCTGCAGTGCAGTATACATACTGTTGTACCAGTTGGAAAACAGCACACTGACACGCACGCCCGATAGGCTGAGCAGCAAAATGACACTGAACATCACAATGGGACGTACCGAGCGCCGGGGATTGAAATAATCACCGGCCAGCTTCCAGAACTGTCGCCCCCAGTGCGTATAGCGGGTCAGCAGCCAGCCGCTGACCACGATGGCGACAAAGGAAATCACATAGGCCTGTATAAGCCAGAAGGCACTATCCTTTAATTCCTGACCCCAGTCCATTCACACTCCTGTATCCTGATTTGTGCACTGCATTGCGCGACCACCGGGCGCAGCATTCTGCAAAAAAGAGTCACTTTACCTTAACTGGCGGGGATACTGTCAATCTGTCAGTACATTAATGTAATAATTGTCACGCTGGCAGCGGCCCGAAACCCTGCAGATTTTATCTGCTACTATTTGATGATCTAAATAACCGGAGTCCCTTGATGGAACTGTTGCTTGACCCAAATATATGGGTAGGCTTGATTACACTGATTGTTCTGGAGTTGGTGCTGGGCATAGACAACCTTGTCTTTATTGCCATTCTCGTCGATAAACTCCCTCCCAAGCAGCGTGACAAAGCTCGCATTACCGGACTTGCCCTGGCCCTGATCATGCGGCTCATGCTGCTGTCAGTCATGTCCTGGCTGATTAAACTGACCACCCCGCTGTTTTCCATTTACGCCCTGTCGTTTTCCGGTCGGGATCTGATCCTGATCGCGGGCGGTTTTTTTCTGCTGTTCAAGGGAACACTCGAGCTGCACGAGCGGCTCGAAGGCAAGACCAAAGGCTCTGCCGGCCCGCGCGTCTATGCCAGCTTCGGCGTGATTGTCACACAGATCATCGCCCTGGATGCCATCTTTTCGCTGGACTCGATTATCACCGCTGTCGGCATGGTCGATCATCTGCCGGTCATGTTTGCCGCGGTCATCATCGCCATGGCGGTCATGCTGGTCGCATCCAAACCCCTGACCAATTTTGTCAACCAGCATCCGACGGTCGTTGTGCTGTGCCTGGGTTTTCTGCTGATGATCGGCTTCTCGCTGCTGGCCGAAGGCTTCGGCTTCAAAGTCCCCAAAGGCTATCTGTATGCCGCGATCGGCTTTTCGGTCATGATCGAAATCTTTAACCAGATCGCGCGCCACAGCATCAAGCGCACCGAAGCCACCCGTCCCATGCGCGAGCGTACGGCCGAAGGGATTTTGCGGATGCTTGGCAAACGCCCGCCCGATGAGGCGCATATGGAAAATCCCAACCAGGAAGCCGAACAGCCCGTTGTTTTCGAGGATGAAGAACGCTATATGGTCAGCGGCGTACTCACACTGGCCGATCGCAGCATTCATTCGATCATGACGCCGCGCGCGGATATTTCATGGATCAATATCGAGGATGATATCAACAAAATCCGCGACGCAATCATCAATACGCCCCATACCTTCTTTCCGATCTGCCGGGGTGCGCTGGATGAAATCATCGGAGTCGGCCGGGCGCGGGACTTGATTGCGGACATTCTGACCGAAGGCCGCATCAATGTCAAAAAGCTGCGCAAGCCGCTGGTGGTGCCCGAATCCATCAATATCCTGACGCTGATCCAAACGCTTAAGGAAAGCCGTGGCCAACTGGTGGTGATTTCCGATGAATTCGGTGCCATCGAAGGCCTGGTCACGCCGATGGACGTGTTCGAAGCGATCGCCGGTGAATTTCCCGACGAAGACGAAACCCCCGACATTGTGGAACTGGGCGAGGGACGCTGGATGATCGACGGCGCAGCCGATCTGCGTCACCTGGAGCAGATCCTGAACATAGACGGCCTGTACGATGACAACGAGGAAACCGCCACCCTTGCCGGCTATCTGCTGCGACAGTTTGACCGCCTGGCTGAGCCTGGCGATGTATTCGAACTGGAACATGGCCCGATCAAAACCGTCTTCAAGGTGGTGGCCCTGGACGGTCGCCGCATTGGTCAGGTCAGCGTCGAACAGTTTCGTGAGAAAAACCCCGAAGAATTACTGGACATATAACGCAGAAAAAAACGCGCAACCAGGTTCATGCGCCGACGACAACAGCACAGCTATTTATAAACTTATTACGTGATTTTCCAAGCCCGCCATTGCGGGCTTGGTTTTTTTATCCTGCCCGTTCTATCACAAACGAAATAATTCCAGGCGCGGCGCCGATATCTCAGGCACTAGCATATATCCGCAACTTTACTGGCCTGTCTTTTATATTGTTCATATGCATATCATTATCAGAATTTAATCGTTCGTGCCGGCGGCCGGGTTCTCTACACTGAACCCACTTGCACTATTGTTCTCTTCCGATTTTGACAGATACAGGCCGCACATGACTTTTTTTTCCGCTCTCTTTCGCAATGTCTCGATTGCTGCAATCTCGCTCACGACAGCGCTGTCTGCGGCGCACGCCAAGGACCTCACGTTACTGAATGTGTCCTATGACCCCACCCGCGAACTTTATCAGGAAATTGACGGTATTTTCACCAGGCAGTGGCAGGAAAAAACCGGTGACAAGCTGACGATCAAACAATCGCATGGCGGCTCGGGCTCCCAGGCGCGTTCGGTTGACAATGGCCTGGACGCCGACGTCGTTACCCTGGCGCTGGCCATCGATATCAACAACATCGCCCGCAAGAGCAAGCGCATCAACGCAGACTGGGAAACCAGGTTTCCGCACAACAGCACGCCTTTCACGTCTACGATTGTGTTTCTGGTGCGTAAAGGCAACCCCAAGGGTATCCGCGACTGGGGCGACCTGATCAAACCGGACGTCCAGGTGATCACCCCCAACCCGAAAACGTCAGGCGGCGCGCGCTGGAACTATCTGGCTGCGTATGCCTGGGCCAAGGCCCAGCCGGGCGCAACGGAAGAATCGGCGAAACAATATCTGAAGGACCTGTACAGCCATGTGCCGGTGCTGGACTCGGGCGCTCGCGGCTCAACCCTGACTTTCGTGCAACGCCAGATCGGCGACGTGCTGCTGGCCTGGGAAAACGAGGCGTTTCTGGCGCAAAAGGAACTGGGCAAAGGCCAGTTTGATATCGTCGTGCCTTCGCTGTCGGTACTGGCCGAGCCACCGGTGGCCATTGTCGACAAGGTGGTCGACAAGCGCGGCACCCGTGAAGTCGCCAGTGCGTACCTGAATTTCCTCTATACACCTGAGGCGCAACGCATCGCGATCAAAAACTTCTACCGCCCCACCGATCCGAGTCTGGCCGAAGAAGCCGGCAAGCTGTTTCCTGCGCTGAAAACGGTCTCGATTGCGGACCTGGGCGGCTGGGACGCAGCCAACCAAAAACATTTTGCCGACGGCGCTGTTTTCGACCAGATCTACCTGAAGAAATAATGCCATTTTCTATTGACGTGCTGCAATGACGCTGCTTAAAAAACAATATTCGGTTCTGCCCGGCTTTGGCGTAACGCTGGGCATTACCCTTTTCTGGCTCAGCCTGATTGTGCTGATTCCCTTCGCCGTCCTGTTCGGCTGGGCGGCGCAAGCGGGTGTCGACGGTTTTCTGAAAGCCATTCTGAACGACCGTGTGATGCATTCACTGTATGTGACCTTCGGCGCCTCATTGATTGCCGTGTTGATCAATGTGGTATTCGGCCTGGTCACCGCCTGGGTATTGGTCCGCTACACTTTTCCAGGAAAAAAGATAATCGATGCCTTCATCGACCTGCCTTTTGCCTTGCCCACGGCCGTTGCCGGCATTGCACTGACCACCCTGTATGCGCCCAATGGCCTGCTGGGCAGCCTGTTCGCTTCGCTGGGCATTCGTATCGCTTACACGCCAACCGGCATTGTTATTGCACTGATCTTTATCAGCCTGCCGTTTATCGTGCGAACTGTCCAGCCGGTACTGGAGGATCTGGAGCCGGAGCTGGAAGACGCCGCAACCTGCCTTGGCGCCAATCGCTGGCAAATATTTGCCAAGGTTATATTTCCCGCCCTCGCGCCGGCGCTGCTCACCGGCGCTGCCATGGCCTTTGCCCGGGCTGCCGGAGAATACGGTTCGGTGATTTTTATTGCCGGCAATATCCCCATGCTGTCGGAAATCACGCCACTGCTGATCACCGCCAAGCTGGAACAATCGGACTATACCGGCGCCACCGCACTGGCCGTGCTGATGCTGATGATTTCCTTTTTGGTCCTGTTGCTGATTAATCTGGTTCAGCGCTGGAATAATAAACGTAACGGCATGAACTGAAGGTTGGAATATGAACACCCATTTTAGCCGCACCGAGAACGCCTGGATACGCATCCTGCTGACAACGCTTGCGCTTGTCTTCATCGTGCTGTTTATCGCCTTGCCCATGTTGCTGGTATTGGCCGAAGCGTTCAGCAGGGGCTGGACATTCTACCTGGATACGTTAACCGAGCCGGACGCCCTGTCGGCTATTTCGCTGACGCTGCTCACCGCAGCCATTGCCGTCCCGCTGAATGTCATTTTCGGCGTCGCCGCCGCGTGGGCCATCGCCCGCTTTGATTTTCGCGGCAAGAGCTTTCTGATTACACTGATCGATCTACCATTCTCGGTCTCGCCCGTCGTTGCCGGTCTGATGTATTTGCTGCTTTTTGGCAA
>DATGQC010000182.1:0-3642 GCA_035304425.1 Advenella sp. | reverse complement strand
CGCCGGGTGGAAAACAAAGAGGTGGTCATCGGTTTCGGCCACCCCGTATATACGATTTCCGACCCGCGCAACAAGGTGATCAAGGACGTTGCGCGCAAACTGTCGGCAACGCAGCAGAACATGAAGATGTTCGATATTGCTGAACGGCTGGAAAGCGTCATGTGGGACATCAAGAAAATGTTCCCCAATCTGGACTGGTTCTCGGCCGTGTCATATCACATGATGGGTGTGCCCACCGCCATGTTTACGCCGCTGTTCGTGATCGCACGCACTGCGGGCTGGGCGGCTCACATTATCGAACAACGCATCGACAACAAGATTATTCGTCCGACGGCCAATTATAATGGTCCGGAAGATCAGACCTTTATTCCGCTGGACAAACGCTAATTCCTATGAATACTGAAAACCGCAAGCCATTGCCCGGCACCGGCCTGGATTACTTCGACGCGCGTGCTGCGGTCGACGCGATTGAGCCCAATGCCTACGATGCTTTACCGTATACTTCCCGTGTATTTGCTGAAAACCTGGTGCGCCGTTGCGACCCGGCGACGCTGGCCGATTCACTGCGGCAACTGATTGAGCGCAAGCGCGACCTGGATTTTCCGTGGTTTCCAGCGCGCGTCGTGTGTCATGATATCCTGGGCCAGACCGCGCTCGTGGACCTGGCCGGGTTGCGTGAAGCCATTGCCAAACAAGGGGGTGATCCTGCGCTGATCAACCCGGTGGTTCCCACCCAGTTGATTGTGGACCACTCCCTGGCCGTCGAGTATGCCGGTTTTGACAAGGATGCCTTTGCCAAGAATCGTGCCGTTGAAGACCGCCGCAATGACGATCGCTTTCATTTTATTAACTGGACAAAGAAGGCGTTCAAGAATGTGGATGTCATTCCGCCAGGCAATGGCATCATGCACCAGATCAATCTGGAGCGGATGTCGCCGGTGATTCACAATCGTGATGGCATCGCGTTCCCTGATACCCTGGTCGGTACCGACAGCCATACGCCGCACGTAGACGCCCTGGGCGTCATCGCCATTGGCGTGGGTGGTCTGGAGGCCGAAAGCGTGATGCTGGGACGCGCGTCCTGGATGCGTCTGCCGGATATTATCGGTGTGGAACTGACCGGGCAACTGCAGCCCGGCATTACCGCGACCGACCTGGTGCTGGCGTTGACCGAATTTTTGCGCGGCCAGAAGGTAGTCTCGTCGTATCTGGAGTTTTACGGCGAGGGGGCAGCGCGCCTCACGCTGGGCGATCGCGCCACGATTTCAAATATGACGCCCGAATACGGCGCCACCGCAGCCCTGTTTTATATTGATCAGCAAACAATTGATTACCTGAAGCTGACCGGTCGCGACGATGAACAGGTCAGGCTGGTGGAAACGTATGCCAAACAGGCCGGTCTATGGGCCGATAGTTTGAAAACTGCCCGGTACGAGCGCGTGCTGACATTCGATTTGTCATCTGTGGTGCGCAATATTGCCGGTCCATCCAACCCGCACCGGCGCGTGTCCACTACTGAGCTGGCCGGCGCTGGTATTTCAGGCGTGGTTGAAAATGAGCCCGGCCTCATGCCCGACGGGGCCGTCATCATTGCGGCGATCACCAGTTGCACCAATACGAGCAACCCGAGGAACGTGATCGCAGCCGGACTGTTGGCGCGCAACGCCAATGCGCGAGGCCTGGTGCGCAAGCCGTGGGTCAAATCGTCGCTGGCGCCGGGTTCCAAGGCCGTCCAGTTATATCTGGAAGAGGCCAATCTGCTGCCCGAACTGGAGGCGCTGGGTTTTGGCATTGTGGCCTTTGCCTGTACCACCTGTAATGGCATGAGCGGCGCGCTGGATCCTGTCATCCAGCAGGAAATCATTGATCGCGATCTGTACGCCACTGCCGTTCTGTCGGGCAACCGCAATTTCGACGGCCGGATTCATCCTTACGCCAAGCAGGCTTTCCTGGCGTCGCCGCCGCTGGTCGTGGCGTACGCTATCGCCGGTACGATTCGTTTCGACATAGAGAAAGATGTGCTGGGCACTGACCAGAACGGCCAGCCCGTGACGCTGAAAGACATCTGGCCCACCGATGAGGAAATCGACGCTATTGTTGCCAGCAGCGTTAAACCTGAACACTTTCGCCGTGTATACGAACCGATGTTTGCAGTGAGCGTGCGTGATGGGGAGGCGGTCAATCCTTTGTACGAGTGGCGGCCGCAAAGCACTTACATTCGCTGCCCGCCCTACTGGGAAGGCGCGCTGGCAGGCGAACGCGCGCTCAAGGGCATGCGTCCGCTGGCAGTGCTCGGAGATAACATCACCACCGACCACCTGTCGCCCTCCAACGCCATTTTGCCCGACAGCGCTGCAGGAGAATACCTGGACAAGATGGGCTTGCCGCAAGAGGATTTTAACTCTTACGCGACGCACCGGGGCGACCATCTGACCGCGCAACGGGCCACTTTCGCCAATCCCAAGCTGCTCAATGAAATGGTGCAGGAAAATGGCGCAATCAAACAGGGCTCTCTGGCGCGCATCGAACCAGAAGGCAAGGTTGTGCGCATGTGGGAAGCCATTGAAACGTATATGGAACGCAAACAGCCGCTGATTATCGTGGCGGGGGCCGACTATGGCCAGGGCTCTTCACGGGATTGGGCGGCCAAGGGCGTACGCCTCGCGGGGGTGGAAGCGATTGTTGCGGAAGGTTTTGAACGTATTCACCGTACCAATCTGGTCGGTATGGGCGTATTGCCGCTGGAGTTCAAACCGGGGGTCAACCGTCAGACGTTGCACATTGACGGCACGGAAACCTACGACGTGATTGGCCAACCCGAGCCGCGATCAACGCTTACGCTGGTGATTCATCGAAAAAATGGCGAACGTCAGGACGTGCCGGTAACCTGCCGCCTGGACACCGCAGAAGAAGTGTCCATCTACGAGGCCGGCGGCGTTTTGCAACGCTTCGCGCAGGACTTTATTGAATCGCCCGCTGCCAGCCAGGCAATATGACAGATATGGAAAAATCAATGACGCACGCACCACAGATGAAGATTGCCGCCACTTATATGCGTGGCGGCACCAGCAAGGGGGTCTTTTTTCGATTGAATGATTTGCCCCGGGCCGCTCAGACTCCCGGCGCGGCGCGCGATGCGCTCTTGTTGCGCGTGATCGGCAGCCCGGATCCTTACGGCGAGCACACCGACGGCATGGGCGGGGCCACGTCCAGCACCAGCAAGGTCGTCATCCTGTCCCAAAGCGAGCGCGCCGATCACGATGTAGATTACCTGTTTGGTCAGGTCTCCATTGATAAACCCTTCATCGACTGGAGCGGCAACTGTGGCAACCTTTCGGCCGCCGTGGGACCGTATGCCATCAGCAATGGATTGATCGATGCCGACCGCATCCCGCAAAATGGCGTTGCCACCGTGCGCATATGGCAGGCCAATATCGGCAAGACCATCGTGTCGCACGTGCCCATCACCAATGGCCAGGTGCAGGAGACGGGCGATTTTGAGCTGGACGGGGTCACCTTTCCTGCGGCCGAAGTGCAGCTTGAGTTCCTGGATCCTGCTGCCGAAGAAGACGGTGCAGCAGGCGCCATGTTTCCCACCGGCAATCTGGTCGATGACCTGGACGTGCCCGGTGTCGGTAAGTT
>DATGQC010000181.1:0-4045 GCA_035304425.1 Advenella sp. | reverse complement strand
AAGCCCAGATAAGCCACGTCTGGAGGCCTTTGACATCGCGGTTGCCATACATGGCACCGAAGCGTTCAAGCGTGTCGTAGCTGGGCAAGTCTTTGAGTTCAAACATTTGATGCATTGCTCCTTTTGCATAAAAGTGTAGCTAGCTACATATTAATTGTCAAGCATCAGTAGCGGCATATGTTGTCGAGCATCTATGTTGACATTGATTATCGATCGCTGATCGACCCAGTTGAACGCGATTTATCGGTGACCGGATCAAAATGCGTTGTCACCTGCAAAATATCGTCGATCTGCATAATACGCGCGCAGGCCAGCTCGGAAATGTCATGCGCCGCCAGGATGGTCATGTCCGAAGGAAATTCAAGATGGACTTCGACCAGAATCATGTCGCCGCTCTTGCGCGTCTTCAGGTCGTGAAACCCCAGCAGGTTTGGCGTGTCATGCAGAGCCTGGCGGATCTGTTGTTCGATGTCGTCGTCTACGGCGTGATCGGCAAGGTCGCTCAGCGCCTGTAGCGCAAACTTGCCGCCCATGCGCGCAATCATGGCGCCCACCAGCAGTGCGGCAAGCGGGTCGGCCATAGGCAATCCGGCGATGTTGGCCAGAATCCCGACGCCGACAACCAGGGACGATGCCGCGTCCGAACGCGCATGCCAGGCATTGGCGACCAGCAGGGCAGAGCGCACGCGCTGCGCTTGACTCAACATATAGCGAAACAGCAATTCCTTTGCCAGAAGCACGCTGACGGCGACAAACAACGCGCTCAGATGCACGGTGGCGATTGTCGAAGGGTCGGTCAGGCGTAGCCCCGCGCTCCATACCATGGCCAGTCCCACGCCAAGCATAATCAGCCCGATGGCCAGTGACGCGATGGTTTCAAAGCGGCGATGCCCAAAGGGGTGGCTGGCATCGGCCGCCCTGGCGGCATGGCGATTGGCAAACAGAACCACAAAATCGGAAAGGATGTCGGACAGGGAATGAATGGCATCTGCAATCAATGCCTGAGAATGTGCAAACACGCCGACGATGATCTGGAATATCACAAGGGTGATATTGACGATGACGCTGACCCATGTGCTGCGCCGGGCGACCCGCGAGCGTTCGCTTTCCGCCACAGGCTCTGAGGCCTGATAGGAGGCAAGCCGGCGCGCGGGTACCGCAGAATGCTTATGTTGATGGGCCATATGGTTTGAGGCTGAAAATAAAAGCGTCTTTAAGGTATGCTACTCAATTGTTCATCACTTTCCAAGTATCACGATTATGCTGAATGTTGTTTTTGCGGGAACGCCCGAATTTGCGCGCCAGGCGCTGGCTGCTATTGTGCAGGCGGGGTTTTCGGTTCCCTTGGTTATGACGCAGCCCGATCGTCCGGCAGGCCGGGGCATGAAGCTGACGCCCAGTCCGGTCAAGCAACAGGCGATTTCACACAATATTCCGGTGATCCAGCCTGTCAGTCTGCGTCTGGACGGCAAGTATCCCGAGGACGCCGCCAAGGCGCGGCAGACGCTGCAGGCACTGCAGCCCGATGTCATGGTGGTGGCCGCTTACGGCCTGATCCTGCCGCAATGGGTGCTGGATCTGCCGCGCTATGGCTGCCTGAACATCCACGCCAGCCTGCTGCCGCGCTGGCGTGGCGCAGCGCCCATTCAGCGGGCGATTGAAGCCGGCGACAAGCAGACCGGGATTGCGATCATGCAGATGGATGCCGGCCTGGATACAGGCAATGTCATTGTCAGCGATTCCCTTTCCATTGGGAACCAGAATGCCGCACAGCTGCATGATGAGCTGGCTGTCATGGGCGCGCGGCAAATTGTCGCGGTATTGCGGGCACTGGAAAAAGACGGCGTGCTGCACTCAACGCCGCAACCGGAAGCCGGCGTCACCTATGCAGCCAAACTGGATAAGCGCGAAGCGGCATTGGATTTATCAGAGGACGCCGCTACGCTGGCACGCCGTATCCGCGCATTTAACCCTGCGCCGGGAGCCAGCGTGATGCTGCCGGGACTCGATGGCCCGGTCAAGGTCTGGGATGCCTGTGCGCTTGAAGGTGATGCCGCGGCCGCCTATGCGCCGGCAGCGCCGGGTCAGGTGCTTGCGGCTACCTCCGAAGGCATTGATATCGCGACGGGTCATGGCGCGCTGCGGTTATTGCAATTGCAAAAAGCCGGTGGTAAGCGTCAGCCTGTTGCGGTTTTTGTCACGGGGTGGAAGCCGCCGCAGGGCTGATCCCCGGCGTGTCGCTTGCGGGTGTTTTGCAGGCGATGCGCGTGCCCGCAATATCGCCCGGTTGGCCGGCTGCGGCGGTCCGCTGTGCGTCTGTCAGGCGGGCAGCAGTTGGCTGCGGATATCATCCGGGGTGCAAAAAAGGAATTGTGGTTTTTGTGCGGCCAGCACATCGGGATGGTTATAGCCCCAGGCCACGCTGGCGGCATGACAGCCCGATTCGCGCGCGGCATCAATGTCGCGGATTTCATCGCCGATCAGCAGGCACGTCTCGGGCGTACAGCCGGTCTGGCGGTACAGGGTTTTGAGCCTGGAAGCCTTGCCAAACAAATCGCTGCCGCAACGATACTGATCGACGAATGCAGTTGCCCTGCCCAAGGTGCGACGCACATTGATTTCGCTGTTCGAGCTCAGGACGGCGATCTGGTAGCCTGCGTGCTTGAGTGCCGCCAGCGCCTGCTCTACGCCCGCAAACAGACGAACATCCGGCGACGCTTCCTGCATGCGCTGGCGAAACTCCATGAGAATCGCAGGCGCTTTCCAGAAGGGAATATCCAGGGCGCTCAGGATATGGCGCACATCGCGGTGCCGCAACTGTTCCTTCTCGTCTTCGGCCGGATTGCGAAACCCGTATTTTTGCGCCACGCTGGCCAGAACCGTATCAAACCAGGGCAGGGTATCGGCCAGCGTGCCATCAAAATCAAAAGCCAGCAACTGATAGGGCAGAGACTTCATCGGTAAATCACACTCGCGACTGGGGCTTATGATCGGCCCACAGATCATACTCGTTGCTATCGGTGACGGTACAGCGCACAACCTGGCCGGGCTTCAGTTTTTCAGTGCTGCTGATAAATACACAGCCGTCAATTTCCGGCGCATCTGCGTGAGAGCGGCCGACGGCGTCGCCATCTTCGTCGATTTCGTCGATCAGCACGTCTATGTCACGCCCCACCTTGAGCGCGAGCCGGGCGGTTGAAATGGCCTGCTGGTGAGCCATGAAGCGCTCCCAGCGATCCTGTTTGACATCATCGGGGACATGATCGCCCAATGCGTTGGCCGGCGCGCCCTCTACCGGCGAATACTGGAAACAGCCTACACGATCCAGTTGTGCTTCGGTCATCCAGTTCAGCAGATACTGGAAGTCTTCCTCTGTTTCGCCCGGGAAACCCACAATGAAGGTGGAGCGGATAGTCAGGTCGGGACAGGTTTCGCGCCATTTGTGAATACGCGCCAGCGTGCGGTCTTCAAAGGCAGGACGTTTCATGGCCTTGAGCACCCTGGGGCTGGCGTGCTGAAACGGGATATCAAGATATGGCAGAATTTTGCCTTGGGCCATCAGCGGGATCACTTCATCAACACTGGGGTACGGGTAAACGTAATGCAGACGCACCCAGATACCCAGTTCGGACAGCGCCTCACACAGTTCAGTCATGCGTGTACGCACGGGGCGTCCGTTCCAGAAACCGCTACGGTATTTGATATCGACGCCGTAAGCGCTGGTATCCTGCGAAATGACCAGCAGTTCTTTGACGCCAGCGTTGGCCAGGCGTTGCGCCTCTTGCAGCACGTCGCCCACCGGGCGGCTGACCAGGTCGCCGCGCATGGACGGGATAATACAGAAACTGCAGCGATGGTTGCAGCCTTCGGAAATCTTTAAATAGGCATAATGCCGGGGCGTCAGCTTGATGCCCTGCGGTGGCACCAGGTCTACGTAGGGATCGTGGTCGCGCAAGGGAGGGGCGACGCCATGAACGGCGCGCACCACTTCTTCGTATTGCTGGGGGCCTGTCACGGAGAGCACGCTGGGATGGACCTGGCGAAT
>DATGQC010000180.1:0-5344 GCA_035304425.1 Advenella sp. | reverse complement strand
GAATTGATTATTAACTTATTGGCGTCCCCTGTCAAGGCTGCGCCGTGGATTTTTGCGTATGCGCCCATCCAAAACAAAAGCCAATTCCGATATGCTTGATCCTGCAGACTTGGTCAACCACCCCCAATACGCGTCCACACTCGCCAATGGCCTGTCGATCTTGGGATGCTTTTCCGCAACCACAACCAGTCTGGGAAATAAAGATTTCGCGGACATGCTTGGCATGGCTCGCCCAACGGTTTCCCGTCTCACTTTTACACTGGTCGGACTAGGCTACTTGCGTCGCGATCCACATACGAGTAAATACGCACTCGGCCCTGCTGTGCTTTCCCTGGGCTATCCCTTGCTTTCGCAACTCATGCTTCGTCAGGTAGGCGCGCACGAAATGCTCAAGCTGGCAGCCTACGCGAAAGGGCCAGTGTCGGTCGGAACCCGTGATCGCCTGCAAGCGGTATATGTCGAAACCATCCATAGTCGGGAGTCCAATGAAACGCGCCCCGGAATCGGCTCTACCCGCCCTTTATTGCGTACCGCGATGGGGCGTGCAATCCTTTACGGCCTGCCTCAAGCAGAGCGGGAGTCGGTATGCAGGCAACTTCAGCGCCATCTGCCGCAAGAATGGGAGTTGCACAAACAAGGCCTAAGCCAGGCGTTCGAGGACATCGAAGCCCACGGCTTTTGCGCAGTGGCCGGCGCATGGCGCTCATCGCTTGCAGCGGTGGCCGTTCCCCTTGCGACGCCGATCAACGGCATGTCGTTGGCTTTCAATTTGACCGTATCCAGCCACGGCACGACATCGCAAGACCTATACGACGACCTCGGTCCGCGCCTGCTCGCCCTGGTGCAAGGCATAGAGGCTATGCTGGGCTTGTGACCGGGCATAGTCCTGATCGCATGAACATCCACCGCTGTCCGGTCAGATAACAGCAAATCCCACGATCCGGCCAGGCTCTCATTTGTACGAAAGGCGCCAAATGCCTGCTGTAGTTACTGGCTCAATGCATCGAGCCTGCACGCTGCGGTCAGAATGGACTGACAACAACGATTGACAACAACGTGTGTCGCGCGATATTCGTCGAAGATACGTTCGCAGGATCAGCGGGCCTGAGCGTCGCAATATATATCAAGAGCAATTTCAAGAACAATCCTTGCCTGCCTGTCCGGGACGGGCGCCAGCACGTTCGATAGGCTGCCACATTTTCCTATGCAAAAAACTAACAAGTCGCTGCATAAAATTCGTTTGCAGCTCACTCCGGTACTGCCTACCATAACTATTGACGAATAAGCCCTTGCTATAAGAAAACCAGCGCTGCTATCAAATCGTTGCTGTTAAACCCCTGCTATTAAACAATACAGACGCCTCAATGGAGAATCGCAGAGCCATGCGCCATCAAAAGCTCATTCCCGGCAGAACCATCTCGACTATGTCAAAATCAGCCGCAGCAATCATCCTGGCATTCAGTTCAGCAATTGCGCTTGGACAAGACTATCCGACGAAACCGATTCGACTGGTATCGGCGCACGCGGCAGGCGGGGCGGCCGACACCCTTTCCCGCATCGTGGCCGAGCAACTGAGCGCCAGGCTGGGACAGCCGGTAGTCGTTGAAAACCGACCGGGCGCCAGTACGGCGCTTGCCGCCGAGCATGTTGCCCGGGCGCCCGCTGACGGATACACGATACTGATGGCAACCGTGACCACCTTGTCGATCAATCCAACCATCATGCCCACCTTGAAGTATGACCCGGTCAAGGATTTTGCACCGATCACCGTTGTTGCATCGACCCCTTTCTTTCTGGGTACGAATGTCAACCTTCCTGTTACCTCAGTACAAGCGTTGATAAAAATGGCAAAAGACAAGCCAGGAAAGCTGAACTATGGCTCTTCGGGAAATGGCACGTCATCGCATCTGGCCGGCGAGTTATTTAATGACATGGCCGATATCAAAATGGTCCAGATCCCGTATAAAGCCACGTCGGCCCGTAATACCGATCTGTCCTCGGGCATTATCCAAGTGGTTTTCGGCAATGACCTGTTGCCCTTTTCCGAAACAGGAAAAGTGCGAATTCTTGGCGTAACGTCAAAACAGCGCCTGTCGGGCCATCCGGAAATTCCTACGGTGGCGGAAGCGGGCAAGCTTGCCGGTTACGAAGCCTCGGTATGGTATGGGCTGGTCGCGCCGGCCGGCACGCCAGCAAAGATTATCAACCGTTTAAGCTCGACGATACACGACATTGTGTTCGAACCCCAGGTAAAGAAAAAAATCATGGCGTCCATTGGCGGAGAAGCCATCGGCAGCTCACCCGAAGCGTTTGCCGATCTTATTCAATCAGATACAGAAAAATGGCGGACAGTTATCAAAAGGGCCGGCCTGGCAACGGCTAAATAACGTGCGAAGCCCCGATGGCCAGGACGCCAGCAGGCTATCTGAAATGTTGCATATCGTCTTGCTGCATATCGTCTTGCTGAAAGCCGGTCTCCCGGACAATATAAGGACTATGCCGTCGCCCGGCGAACAAATCAGGTGCGCCAGTGAGCGCCGAACGCACTGCAGGCGGCGATCAGGCCGGTATTTTGCCGGCATGTACCTGTGACGCAAATCTTTGTTCGTGCATCTGGCAACCGGTACCCTGGCATCATCCAGAACGAACCGGCCCGTCATGAACCGGAATCGCACCGACCCTAAACTCGCAATACCAACCGCGAAGACAGAAGCAGAAAAGAAGATGATTCCTTCAAGGATCTACGCAATCAACGCGCCACCATATGCTGCCTGCCCTATTCACGATACGGAACGGCCTGCTTCGCCGCCGCCCATATTGTCTTGCCGGACGGGGTTTCAAGCTCTTCAAGGTGGTGGCCGACAAGTCCAGCGGCCCGCGACACCACGGAATACCCGCGCATGGCAGCGACCGGCACGTCGATTTCCAGTAAAAGCGCGGCGATCGCGCCGGTCGCGTTGATCGTTATATGACGGCCATATTGTTGGTCTGCTTCTGTCCCAAGACGCTGAACCAGTCGTACATACCTGTCAGCACAACCCAATCGGGCAGCAAGGCTGAACAACTTTAGCGCTCGCGGATCATCGGGCTTGTGCGTCGCGTGCCCGAAACCAGGCAGTGCCCGTTTATTCTCCCTGTAGCGTCCGACAATCTCCTGCAACACCCTGCCGGCGTCTTCTCCCTGTGTTTCGCGCTGTTCGATTTCCAGTAACAATGCGGCACATTGCTCAGTGGTCCCGGCATAGACGCTGCCGATCGCCAGCAAGCCGGAGGCAATGGCTACCTGCGGCTCCTGCGGAACGCTCAGGGCCATAAGCCGGGTAATCACCGCAGACGGCGTCAGCCCGTGTTCCATCAGCGTCACCAGACATGCATCCAGCACTGCACACTGAACCTGCGTAGGCATCCGGTTGCAGGTCAGAAAATACAGCATTTGCGTAAAACTGGCCGACCCCATCAATTCATTGACGAGATCCCGCCCCCGCACCCGGACATCTTTGGTGAACGAGGCGCCTGTGCGGGTGTACGGCTGCTTGTCAGAGGATCTCATGATTACACTCAGGCCAGGGCAACGGAACCCACAAGCGTCGTATCGAATTGCGACTTGCAGTGCACCTGATTGTCCCCGGTAATCGTGGTTACCAATACATCGCCCGGGCATACGCCTCTTACGTACTTCACCGTGAGCCTGCCTTTATAGTGCCAGTCACGGCCAAATTTTCTGGCGGCAAGATCACACACATATGCCGTATACATCAGGCCATGCCCAAGCGTCCCTCGAAACCCCCGCTGTTTGGCATAAGCGTCGTCATAATGCAAAATATCATTATCGCCATTGAGAACGCCGTAATTATCAAACAATGCCTGCGTCTGTGTTACGGTTTTTTGCAGCTCTTGATTACTCATGTTCATTTACCTTTAAGTATGTGCACCGTGTTTATGGAACGTTCCGATCAATTCGGAAAGGCGGAGGTATGGTTGACTGCGACCAGCAGCCTGCCCTCCGGCGTTGTGAACTCCACGTCGTACTTTATATACTTCAACCCTTTGCGTTCGTACTTGTCCGTCAGGCGGCCGGTGCCCACAACGTCGGTATCTTCATCGGCCCAGATGGGATGATGAAACTCAATCGTATTGCCGATCATGATGCCGCCCTGTTGCGGCGGATATTTCCGATACATCACTGCCATCATATATACCAGCACGACGTTGGGCGGTGCAGCCTGTCGTCCGTCAATCACGTAGTTCTCTGCCTCGGCATTGACTACCGACATGTACTCCTGCACAATGTCTTGCGTGATCGTAAAAGGCAGCGCATCAAACTCCTGCCCGATCGTCCAATCCTTGTATAAAGCGCCAGGCAGCTCGCCTTCCCTTGGTTTTACATCACTGGGTCTTGTCATTTACCGCTCCTTGAAAAATAGTATTGGCTTGTATAAGTTGATCTATATGACCGGCGTCATACCCGCAAACCCGGGACAAGACTTGCCGCGTATGCTCGCCGAAGGCCGGCGGGTAAGAAGCCGGCTCGGACCCCTCGTACTTGAAAGGGCTTCCCATGAAACGCAGCGTGGCCAGCGTCCGTGGATGCACCAGCTCCTCGACCATATTGCGCGCCTGCGCCAGGGGCTGGGACGTTGCCTGCGCGACATTATTGACCAGCGCGGCAGGTACTCTTTTATCGAATAAATGTGCCGCCCAATCGGCTGCCGTCCTGGTTCGAAAGACCTGGTTCAATTCTTGTGTCAGGCTTTCAACATTCTCTATCCGGCCAACGGGGTGATCAAACCGGGGATCGCCGGCAAGATCGGCACGGCCGATCGCCTCGCAAAACGTCTCCCAGAAGGTCTGGCCTGTCGGCGACAGTGCGATATACTGCTCGTCGGCGCACCGATAAATATCGCTGGGCGCGATCACCGGATGACGAGCGCCATTGGCTTTTGGAATCACACCTGAAATAAAATAGTTCTGCGCCTGCCACGTCAGCATCGCGAGCTGACAATCGAGCAGCGATACCTGCAGAAGATCGCCGCGGCCGGATTTGGCCGCCTTTAGCATGAGACCGACACAGCCCAGGGCCAGATACAATCCACCGGTAAGATCAGCGGCCTGATAGCCAAGCCGCACGGGCTCGGCGTCTTTATTGCCGGTAATGCTCATTACCCCGCTCATGGCCTGCACCACCAGATCAAAAGCAGGCGCCTTGGCATAAGGGCCTTCATCGTGCAGGCCGATTAACTGCCCGATTGCAATTTTGGGGTTGACGGCCAGCAATGACGCCTTATCCAGACCCAGACGTTTTGGCACATCAGGCGCAAAACCGTAAATAATGGCATCGGACTGC
>DATGQC010000179.1:0-4723 GCA_035304425.1 Advenella sp. | reverse complement strand
TTGCGCGTTCGCTGGCGGTCAAGCCATTGCTGATGCTGTTTGACGAGCCCACGTCTGCGCTGGATCCGGAACTGCGCCACGAGGTTTTGAAGGTGATGAAAGACCTGGCCGAAGAGGGTATGACCATGGTGGTGGTAACGCATGAAATGGATTTTGCCAGGAAGGTTGGCAGTCGCCTGCTGTTTATCGATAACGGCAAAATAGCGCATGACGGCAAACCGGCAGAACTGCTGTCTTCACCGCCAAGCCAGCGTTTGAAAGACTTTCTGCAGCATGTGGTGTAAATTACAAGATTCCCCGTTTTTTTCCAGGATGTAGTCAGAAATGCCCCAATATCGTTCCAAAACCTCGACTCACGGTCGTAATATGGCCGGTGCGCGCGCCTTGTGGCGGGCCACCGGTATGAAAGATGGCGACTTCGGCAAGCCGATTGTTGCCGTGGTTAATTCTTTTACCCAGTTTGTGCCCGGTCACGTACACCTGAAGGACATGGGGCAACTGGTGGCGCGGCAAATCGAGGCTGCGGGTGGGGTGGCCAAGGAATTCAATACGATTGCGGTTGACGACGGTATTGCCATGGGTCATGGCGGCATGCTGTATTCGCTGCCATCGCGCGAACTCATTGCCGACTCAGTCGAGTATATGGTCAACGCGCACTGCGCCGACGCCATGGTCTGCATTTCCAACTGCGACAAAATCACCCCGGGCATGCTCATGGCCGCCATGCGGTTGAACATCCCGGTAGTCTTTGTTTCCGGTGGTCCGATGGAGGCCGGTAAAGTGCTTGCCCCGGAAACCAGCAAGGTGATCAAGCTGGATCTGGTCGACGCCATGATCAAGGCCGGCGATCCGACCGTATCGGATGCCGAAACAGATGAGATTGAACGCAATGCCTGCCCCACCTGCGGCTCCTGTTCAGGCATGTTCACCGCCAATTCCATGAATTGCCTGACCGAGGTGCTGGGCCTGTCCCTGCCGGGTAACGGCAGTATTGTGGCTACGCATGCCCGTCGCCGCGCGCTGTTCGAGCGCGCCGGCCATCTGGTGGTTGAGCTGTGCAAGCGCTATTACGAACAGGACGACGCATCGGTGCTGCCCCGGTCCATTGCGAGCAAAAGCGCTTTTGAAAACGCCATGACCCTGGATGTGGCCATGGGCGGGTCAACCAACACCGTGCTGCACCTGCTGGCAGCGGCGCAAGAAGCGGGCGTGGATTTTTCCATGGCTGACATCGATCGTATTTCGCGTCATGTGCCGTGCGTCTGTAAAGTGGCGCCGGCGACCAATAAATTCCATATGGAAGACGTGCACCGCGCCGGCGGTGTGATTGCCATTCTGGGGGAACTCAGCCGCGCGGGGCTGCTGGACCTGAACGTGGGCAATGTGCACAGCGGTACGCTGGGCAAGGCCATTGATGACTGGGACGTGAACAGCGGACATGCGTCAGAAGAGGTCAAGACATTCTACAAGGCGTCTCCTGGCGGAGTGCCGACCCAGGTGGCCTTCAGTCAGGACCGTCAGTTTGCCGACCTGGACCTGGACCGTGCCGAGGGGTGTATCCGTGACAAGGCCCACGCCTACTCGCAGGATGGCGGTCTTGCGGTGCTGTACGGTAATCTGGCGGAAAATGGCTGTATTGTCAAAACCGCGGGCGTCGATGAAAGCATCCTGACATTCACAGGCCGCGCCATCGTTTTCGAAAGCCAGGAAGATGCGACCGAAGGCATTCTGGGTGGCAAAGTCAAGGAAGGTCATGTGGTGATTATCCGCTACGAAGGACCCAAAGGGGGGCCGGGCATGCAGGAAATGCTGTACCCCACGTCATACCTCAAATCCAAAGGGTTGGGGGCCAAGGCGGCATTGCTGACCGATGGACGTTTCTCGGGAGGCTCGTCGGGCCTGGTTATCGGTCACGCTTCTCCGGAAGCGGCTGAAGGGGGCACCATTGGCCTGGTGCATGACGATGACGTGATCGAGATCGATATTCCGAATCGTACAATCAACCTGGCGGTAGACGAAACCGAGCTCACGCGTCGTCGTGCCGAGATGGAAAATCGCGGTCAAAGCGCCTGGCACCCGATGCATCGTGAGCGTTACGTATCACAGGCGCTCAAAGCCTATGCTGCGATGGCCACCTCGGCCGATCGTGGCGCAGTACGCGACATCAGCCAGTTGATCAAATAAAGCAACGCAATCGCGCGGCCGGTTTATCCGGCCGTTTTTCTTTGCACAGCCTTTCCCTGTTGTTGCGCATTTTCCTGTTGTATTCACAATCTAGGAGCGACACCAATGACAAAGCCGGACAAAGCAGCGCAGAGCGGCAAAAGTGGTAGCAAGGCAAAGCGCCCGTCGCACAGGCGCGTTGCAACTCAGTCGGGCGCCAGCGGCAAGACCGCCGAGCCTGCAGTACGGAATGCCGGCAACAGGCAGCACGATAGCCTGGCAGGCAACAAGCCCCTGAGTAAGCGACGCAAAAGGAACTTCCCGGTGGGCGAGGCCCGGCGGTATCTTGAACCGGGGCCCATCGTGCTGGTGTCATCGCACTGGCAGGGGCGGGACAATATCATGACCATGGGCTGGCATTGCATTCTGGCGTTTGCGCCGTCCCTGTTCGGCTGCATGATTTCATCCGGCAATCACAGTTTCGATATGATTCGCAACAGCGGGGAGTGCGTCATCAATCTGCCGACGACGGCACTCACGGATATTGTCTGCCGCATTGGCAATTGCACCGGCTCTGCGGTGGACAAGTTCACTGAATTTGGCCTGACCGGCAGCCCCGCGGAACAGGTGAGCGCGCCGATTATCGACCAATGTCACGCTGCATTCGAATGCAGGCTGCATGATGACGTGCTGGTTGAAAAATACAATTATTTTATCTTCGAGATTGTGAAGGCGCATGTCGCCACCCGGCCGGCACACCCGGAAACGCTGCACTATACCGGTGATGGCGTTTTCATGGTTGCCGGCAAAGTCATCAGCCGTCGCCGCCTGTTCACCAAAGTACTGTAGCGATCCGGATCCAGGCAGGCCAAGGGGCGGCGCCGTCGCGCCTGCCACCTGCCCGGGTTAGCCCGAGTTGCGCAACCCGGTGGCGATGCCATTGATGGTCAGATGGATGGTGCGCTGGCTGCGCATTTGTTCGAGTTTGGACGGTTCTTCCTGGGCTGCCTCCAGTGCACGCTGGCGCCGAATAACCTCGACCTGCAAGTAGTTCAACGGATCGGTATAGGCAAAGCGTTCCTGCAAGGCGGCCTTCAGGGTTGGATTGTCTGCCAGCAGATCCTGCTGTTTGATGCTGTAGAGCGCGTCACGTGTCAACCCGAACTCCTGTTCAATCATCCCGAAGATGGTGTTGCGTATTTCCTGGTCTGCAACCAGCTCACTATATTGTCGCCCGATGTCCATATCGGTTTTGGCCAGCACCATTTCCATATTGGACAGCACCGTCTGGAAAAACGGCCAGTGCTCGGCCATGTCGCGCAGCAATTGCGTACGTGATTGCTGGGTGCTGCCATCGTCCTTGCCGGTGCCCAGGCGGATAAACGTATCGATTGCCGTGCCCACGCCATACCAGCTGGTGATCATCAGCCGGCACTGAGCCCACGAAAAACCCCAGGGGATGGCGCGCAGATCTTCAATGCGCTGGCCTTTTTTGCGTGAGGCAGGACGCGAGCCGATGTTAAGGCCGGCGATTTCATTGATGGGCGTGGCTGCAAAAAAATAATCAACAAAGCCGGGAGTGTCATAGACCAGCCGACGATAGGCATGCTGTGCAGCATCGGACAACCAGGCCATGGCCTGTGTGTAACGCTGCATTGTGTCGGCATCCTTGCGCGTTTCCTCATGCGGCGCCAGGCTGCTCAATAGCGTTGCCGAAACCAGCAATTCCAGATTGATGCGTCCGCTTTCGGCATTTTTGTATTTACTCTGGATCACCTCTCCCTGCTCGGTCAGCCGGATCTGTCCGTCGACTGTTCCCGGCGGTTGCGCCAGGATCGCATCGAAGCTGGAGCCGCCGCCGCGACCGACAGAGCCGCCGCGACCGTGAAACAGGCGCAAGCGCACGTCATGACGCCGAAATACCTCAAGCAGTTGTAGTTCGGCGTTATATAGGGACCAGTTGGAGGTCAGGTAGCCGCCATCCTTATTGCTGTCCGAATAGCCCAGCATGACCTCCTGGATATTATCCTGGGCATGGATGACGCGCTCGCGCACTTGCGGCAGCGACAGCCAGCGGTCCATAATGGCCGGGCCGGCCTCCAGGTCGGGAATGGTTTCAAACAGCGGCACGACAATCAGGCCGTCGCCGCGCGTGACCGGCATGCGCTGGCCCGTGTCGTCTCTTTGTTGCGAAACCAGTCCGGTTTCTTGCTGCAACACCAGCACCTCCAGCAGATCGCTGAGGGTTTCGGTATGGGAGACAATATACTGGGTAATCGCATCGTTTCCGTAATGACGTCGCACTGAAGCGGCCGCCTGCAAAATAGCCAGTTCCTTTCGCGTCTCTTCACTATACTGCTGCCACGGCGAGACCAGCGGGCGACTATCGTCCAGCTCGGCCAGCAGCACGGCGATTTTCTTTTCTTCATCCAACTGGTCATACTGAACCGGCTGGCCGTCGTATTTGATGGCCGCACGCAAATACAGCTCGGTCAGAATGCGCTCGTGCACATCCGAGCTTTGGCGCAGATCAAGCGCCGCCATGTGAAACCCGAACACG
>DATGQC010000178.1:0-5203 GCA_035304425.1 Advenella sp. | reverse complement strand
CCCCTGTATAAGCCACAAGGATTCCGTTTTATTATTCTGAATCCCGGCGTCGCTGCTTAACTCCAGTCTGTTCGCACCGGGATTCCCCCCAAAATAGGTGCATCATGATCTCCAACCCCGCTTCCAAATACATCCCTTTCAAGGCATTCGAACGTGATTTCTCGGAACGCACGTGGCCCAGCAAGAAAATTGAACATCCACCCATATGGATGAGTACCGATCTGCGCGATGGCAACCAGTCGCTTATCGAACCCATGAGCATCGAGCGCAAACTGCGCTTTTTCAAGCATCTGGTCAAAATCGGCTTCAAAGAGATTGAAGTGGGCTTCCCGTCCGCGTCCCAGACGGATTTCGACTTCGTTCGCCTGCTGATCGAAGAAAACCATATTCCCGATGATGTCCTGATCATCGTGCTGACCCAGTCGCGCGAAGACCTGATCAACCGGACAGTGGAAGCAGCCGCCGGCGCCCGTCAGGCCATGGTGCACCTGTATAACGCCTGCGCGCCCGCGTTTCGCAAAATCGTCTTCAATATGAACAAGGACGAGGTCAGGAATATCGCGACCACCGGTACGGCGCTGATCAAAAAAGCGATGAGCCGTCATCCCGAAACCCAATGGCGCTATGAATACTCTCCTGAAGTGTTCAGCACGACGGAACCGGAATTTGCCGTTGAAGTATGTAACGCCGTGGCCGAGGTCTGGCAGCCTACCCCGGCTGACCGAGTCGTGTTCAACCTGCCTGCGACCATCGAGGCCACTACGCCGAATATGTACGCAGACCAGATCGAATGGTTCTGCAACAACGTCAATAATCGCGAAAGCGTCATTGTCAGCGTGCACCCGCATAATGACCGAGGCACAGCCGTTGCCGCAGCAGAACTGGCTGTCATGGCCGGCGCAGACCGCATCGAGGGCTGCCTGTTCGGCAGTGGCGAACGGACGGGCAACGTGTGCCTGGTGACCCTGGCGCTCAATTTGTACACTCAGGGCGTACACCCTGGTCTGGACTTCTCCGACATAGACGACGTGCGTCGCACTGCAGAATACTGCAACCAGCTGCCCGTGCACCCGCGCCACCCCTACGCAGGCGATCTGGTCTTTACCGCCTTCTCGGGCTCGCATCAGGATGCCATCAAGAAAGGTTTTGCTGTGCAAAAAGCAGACGGCGTTTGGGAAGTACCTTATCTGCCCATTGATCCGGCCGATCTTGGTCGCAACTATGATGCGGTCATTCGGGTGAACAGCCAATCCGGCAAGGGCGGCGTCTCTTATCTGCTGGAAAACGAACGCGGCCTGAACCTGCCGCGCCGTCTGCAGATCGAATTTTCCCGCGCCATCCAGCGCGTGACCGACGAAACCGGCACGGAAGTCAACGGCAATGCCGTATTCGATATCTTTGAAAAAGAGTATCTGAAACAGACCACGCCATGGAAACTGTTGCGGCACCAGATCAATAGCAAAGCCGACGGCGAAGCCGGCGACCAGTTCAGCATCCGCGCCGAACTGGAAGTGGACGGTCAGGTCAAAGTGGTTGAAGGCAGCGGCGAAGGCGCCATTTCAGCCTTCATCAACGCTCTGAATCTGCCTATCCGCTTTATGGATTATCACGAACATGCCATGGGATCCGGCGAAAAAACATCTGCCGTCTGCTACGTGGAACTGCGGCTTGGTGAATCGGCCACCGGTTTTGGGGTGGGCATCCATAAAGACATCGTAACCGCGTCATTCGTCGCTGTCCTGAGCGCGGTGAATCGCCATCTGAACCAGCAAGCCAAAGAAGGGGCCGCGCTGCGCGAAGTCGCCTGACGGCCCAAGGCAGCCCGGTCGAGTCCGTCACCTGCCTGAGGCAGGGGCGGTCTGCATTGCTGTTTATCGTCGTACTCAAGCATGATTCGGACGACGGGTTGCTACATTCGCCATCCGCCCCCGCATTGTTTGCCTTGCTGGCGCGATGCCGCTGCACTTGAATCGATTGGGCAACTCACGAGGCCCTGAATAACGCAACCGGCCAGGCAGACCCCGCCTGGCGCCGGCCTGGATCATCATTGTAAATATGATGGCAAAACGCTACCGTCACGCCTACGCCGTTCCAACCGAAAAGGGCTGACCCCTGCGTGCCTTGGCACCGCGTGCATCAACCCTGACCGACCCTTCACTGTATACCGGATAAAACCGCTGTTCGGGTCCTGCATGCCGATCCGATCATGACCGGATCCGGCCTGCGCTGTTTTTGGGCCCGCCTGCTTACCAGGCGCTGCCTTTTTCCCAAACCACTTCCTTGCCTGCTGCCTTGGCCTGGCGCATCATGTCCAGTAATGGGTAAGCTCGGCGGCGCAAGCTCACATTTTCACTGATGGGATGCACGGCGATCTCGTCGTCCTCTTCTTCACGGTCCTTGTCATCAAACTGATGATCAGGGGCAGAATCCGGGTCTGCATTGATAGCCTGTTCCAGTTGACGGATGGCTTCTTCCAGCTGCGCCACAGTAAAGACACCCATTTCAGGGATGGTCTCATACTCACGGCCCGCCGCCTGCAATACCGTCCTGGCCTGTTCGGCCATCATCAGGACATCGCCGGCTATATCCGAACGAAAAGTAATCAGCATAACGGTTTTCCTCATTAGATATTTTATTGGACTGCGACCACTGCAAATGCATTCAAAATGTGATGATACGCATTTTTCAGGTTATTGGTCATGCGAACCCGTCCTCGCTCAATTTTTCCTGCTTACACGCACCTGATTCTGGTGCTTGCAGGCAAGTTCCATTTTGCCCCAGAGGCGGTTGCCGGACAAGCAAATATTGCACAATGCGCGCGCCCGTCCGCCGGCACCGGTCGTCCGTGCCGCAGCAACCCCCTTTTCACGCTGGGCGCCCATGAGGTCGTCATCAACAGCGGCGCCGGCAATCCGGTTAATCTGGCCACCGGCAACAAATACCATGAAACGGCAGTGACGGCTTGCCGGTGATGCGCAGCTATAACGCCATGGCGCGCGCAGACTACGGACTGGGCGCCGGCTGGCGTGCCGACCGCATCAGGCGCATGCAAGCAGAACGGTTTAGCGAACGCGATCTGCCACAGACGCGACCATTGGCCATCGCCGAGCTGTTCTATGGCAACATGATGGCGGCGCCGCCAGGCAAAGAGAAGCGACTGGTCAGCCAGCCAATTGTCGGCCGCGCCGATATCCAGCCCTATGCCCGGTGGCTGCGGGAAACCACGGGCTTTGAGTTACAGCCAGGCCAGGTATGGTAAAATCTGGCTTTTTTCCACCCCCCGGACGCCATGCTCCCCGAGCTGCAACAACACTTACTTTCGCTGCTTCAGGCAGCCGTTCACCATATTCTTCCCGAGGCCAGCCCGGTTATCAAACTGGAACGCCCCAAGCAGGCAGGTCATGGCGATATTGCCAGCAATGTCGCCATGCAGATAGCCAAGCCCGCTCGTCGAAATCCACGTGAACTGGCTCAGGAGATTGTCGCCCATGTGCTGGCCAACCCGGCTGCGGCAGGCCTGGTCGAATCGGCCGACGTCGCCGGACCCGGCTTTATCAACTTGCGTCTGACGCAGGCAACGCACCAGCAGGTCCTGCAAGTCATTGCAACACAGGGCGGCCAGTACGGCAATGCCACCCGGCGCAACGAGAAAGTCATTGTGGAATTTGTCTCAGCCAACCCCACCGGTCCCCTGCATGTCGGCCATGCCCGCCAGGCGGCCCTGGGCGATTGCGTCTGTCGGCTGCTTGATGCCGGCGGCTACGATGTGCTGCGCGAGTTTTATTACAACGACGCCGGCAACCAGATTCACAATCTGGCGGTCAGCACCCAGGCCCGCGCCCGCGGCATCAGCCCCGACGACGCGGCTTACCCCAGCGACGGCTATCGCGGCGAGTATATTGCCGATATTGCCCGCGATTACGTCAACAAGACAACCGTTGTAGCAGACGGACGCAGCATCACCGCCACGGGCGATCTTGATTCGCTGGAAGACATCCGCCAGTTTGCCGTTGCCTGCCTGCGGCGCGAGCAGGACCTTGACCTGCAGGCCTTCGGCCTGAAATTCGACAATTACTATCTTGAAAGCTCGCTCTATAGCGACGGCAAGGTGGAAGATACCGTCAACAAACTGATCGCCAGCGGCTACACATACGAACATGAAAACGCACTGTGGCTGAAAACCACGGAGCTGGGCACCGGTGACGACAAAGACCGGGTCATGCGCAAGTCCGATGGCGGCTATACTTATTTCGTCCCCGATGTGGCCTATCACGTGGGCAAATGGAATCGTGGCTATACCCACGCCATCAATATCCAGGGTACCGATCACCACGGCACCATCGCCCGTGTGCGCGCCGGCCTGCAGGCACTGAACCTGGGTATCCCCAAAACCTACCCTTCCTATATCCTGCACAAGATGGTCAAGGTCATGCGCAACGGACAGGAAGTCAAGATATCCAAACGCGCCGGCAGCTATGTCACCATGCGCGACCTGATCGACTGGGTCGGCCAGGATGCCGTGCGCTACTTCCTGATCCAGCGCAAGGCCGATACCGAGTTTGTGTTTGATATTGATCTGGCGCTGGCAAAAGGCGAAGAGAATCCGGTATATTATGTTCAGTATGCACATGCGCGCATCTGCAAACTGCTGCGCGACTCGGCCGACCTCGCAGATGGCCTGGCCGGCGCCGACTGCAGCCGGCTGGTGGCCCCCACGGAAATCACCCTGCTCAAGCGCCTGGCAGAGCTGCCGGGCCTGATTCAGACAGCAGGCCAGGAACTATCGCCGCACCAGGTCGCCTTCTGGCTTCAGGAATGCGCAGCGGATTTTCATGCCTGGTACAACGCCGAACGCATCATGCTTGACGATATTGAATTGAAACGTGCGCGGCTGCGTCTGGCCGACGCCACCCGTCAGGTCATCGCCAATGGCCTTGGCCTTCTGGGTGTGTCCGCACCCCAGCAAATGTAAGCGAGACAGCTCCACTATGGCAACACGCAAGAAACGCCCCGCCGCCCGTAGCTCCCGATCTTCTTCGGGCAAAAGCATGACATTTTCCTCTGTTCTGCTCGGCCTGATCATCGGCCTGTCCGTGGCTGCGGTGGCCGCTTTCATGATCATGCGTTCTCCGTCCCCAATCCAGGATTCCCGTCAGCCGGCAAACGGCCAAAATGGTGCCTTGTCCGGCCGGAATCAACCCGG
>DATGQC010000177.1:0-4474 GCA_035304425.1 Advenella sp. | reverse complement strand
ACAACGCGAAGCCGCGGTTTGCAGCGATGCGGGAACCGGCAAATGCTCCAGTTGCAGATACGCGATGATGTCCACAATACTGCGGTCGAAAAAAACCGGACCGTCCAGATTACATGCGCGCTGGTAAGCCGCCATGTCGTGCTCGTGCATGAGTCGCGCATATGCGGCTTTGTCGTTCCACGGCAGGGCAACGCCGCCACAGCTGCGCTGTTGGCGGATCACGGCCCGGCCCGCTTCCGGCATGCAGTGGTAACCCATATGAGCCAGATGGTTGAGTAAGGTTGTTTTACCGGAGCCGGGTCCGCCGGTCAATACAAAAAAGTGGGCTGATTGAGAGGGCATTTGTGTTGATGGTTGAATTCATACTGCGGGAAGGTGACTGCGGACGGTCGCATGTGCCGCAGCGACACGCTATCTACTACGGAAGACGTGATTGTGCAGGGGAAAAGGAGACGGCGTCCGTCTGCGCAAGTGATAAATGCGGTAGCAGGTACAGACCAGCCAGGGAAGGACTGAAAGAAGAGGGTGCCTGAAACAGCAGGATGGGTGACGCAAGCTATTGCTGCGGTTGGCCCCGATGCAGGTAAGGTGAGCGGGGCAGGGCGGTGGTTAGCGGTTTGGCCGATAGAGGCTGCACAGGCTTTGCAGAAGTGCCCGATTCAATCGCACGCCAGATATATCAATGCATTGATAACGATGCATTGATATATTAATGGCGTTAATTTTACTCAGAGTGCTTACATGGCGTCAAATGCGGCCTGCAGATCTTCTTTGCCGGATTTACCACTTTGCAGCAGAAGCATCAAGAGGATACGGGCTTTTTGCGGGCTCAGATTGCCCGCCATCACCGCGCCTGCGTCTGCTGTCGTTTTGCCGCCGCCTTCAAATCCGTAGTTGGCCATTACGCGGCCGTTGTAGACACGAGTGGAAATTACAACCGGAATTTGTTTTTCCAGCGCATATTTGACCGCCTCAAACATTGGCTTGTTCATATTTCCCATGCCCAGCGCCTGCACCACGATGCCTTTGGCGCCCTGATCTACAGCGCTACGCAGCAGGCTGCCATCGGCGCCGCCGTACATGGCAACAATTTCTACTTTCGGCATGGTGTCGGCGCTGACGGCAATATGCTGGCGGCGCAGGGGTTGGCGGGCGAATAGCACACGATCAGGATAGACTTCGCCCAGGAATCCATAGTCGCCCGATTGAAAGGTTTCCACATTGGCCGTATGGGTTTTTGTGACATGACGAGCGGCATTGATCTGGTTGTTCATGGCCAGCATGGCGCCTTTTCCCTTCGCTTGTTCGTCTACCGCGATACGCACGGCATTCAGCAGATTGCGAGGCCCGTCAAAATCGGGCGAGGAGGCATTGCGCTGGGCGCCGATCAGCACGACTGGTTTGTCCGACTGCACGGTCAAATCCAGCCAGAATGCGGTTTCTTCCAGAGTATCGGTGCCATGCGACACAATGACCCCGGATACCTCAGGACGTTGCAGTGCGGCGCTGACCGCCTTGCTCAACTCAATCCAGCGCGGCGGATCCATATAATCGGATGGTACGTTAGATAGATTGTTGACTTCAATGTTGGCGAATTCGGCCACGCCTGGCACGGTAGCAAGCAGGTCATCGCCGGAGATGGCCGGCACCGGCGCCTTTTTGACCGGATCAATTTTCATGGCAATTGTCCCGCCGGTGGCAATGAATTGAACCGTGGGTTTGTCCTGTGCGTGGGCAGCGCCGATTATTGCGGCGCACAGGCCAGCTAATACAAGTGACATTTTTTTCATGATTGTCCCCTTATTGTGATTTAATTAATATGAATGTGATTCGTTACAGAATAGGCGTAAAGTCTTCCTGCGCAGCATATGGTACCAGCATCGGTTTCACATTTCAGTGTACGCGCATTTTATCCATCAGTTCCTTTCTCTGTTAATCCGGGCCGGCTGGCTCGCTTGTCAAGGAGTTCGCAACATGAACCGAAAAAACGCGAGTGATTTTCACCCAGATGTACTCAAGCTGTTTGATGCCTATGTGCATGGCGGTATCAGCCGCAGGCAGTTTCTGGATCGTGCCGCACGCTATGCAGCAGGCGGCGTGACTGCCTCGGCGATTCTCAGCAGTCTGGCGCCGAATTTTGCCTGGGCGCAGCAAATTGCACCGGATGACAAACGAATTAAAGCCAGTTACCAGGATTACCCGTCCCCGAACGGGAGCGGCACGATGAAAGGATATCTGGCGCAGCCAGCCGATGCCAAAGGCAAGTTGTCGGCTGTGGTAGTTATTCACGAAAACAGGGGGCTTAATCCCTATATCGAAGATGTGGCGAGACGGCTGGCCGTAGAGAACTACGTCGCATTCGCGCCCGATGCCCTCACGCCGGTCGGAGGCTACCCCGGCGATGAGGACAAGGCGCGTGAGCTTTTCGCCAAACTGGATCCGGCCAGACGCACCGAAGATATGGTGGCTGCGGCGCAGTATTTGAAGGGGCACGAGGCCGTGAACGGCAAGCTTGGTGCCGTCGGTTTTTGCTACGGTGGCGGCGTAGTCAACATGCTGGCCGTACGCATGCCGGATCTGGCAGCCGCTGTGCCGTTCTATGGTGGTCAGCCGGCTGCTGCGGATGTGCCGAAAATCAACGCACCGCTGTTGATACATTATGCCGGCATCGATGAGCGCATCAACGCGGGATGGCCCGATTACGAAGCGGCGCTCAAGGCCAATAACAAGCGGTATGAAATGCATATGTATGACGGAGCCAATCATGGATTCCATAACGACACGACACCACGTTACGATGAGGCTGCAGCAAAGCTGGCATGGTCCCGCACTCTGGCGTTTTTCAAGTCAAACCTGGGAACCTAGTGTTGGGGATGGCCTGCGCGGCAAGTAGACGGGGCGGGAGAGTCCAGGCCCGCTGGCTGGGCGCTTAGTGTTTATCGCGGTGAATCCAGAAGGTGAACTTGAACTTGTCTTTTGGATAAATGTTGACTGTGATAAGAAATACCTTTTTAGCCTGATCCAGATAATGGCGGGTAATCTCCAGGCCTACCGAATCAGCCTCTACGTGCAGTAAGCGCGCAACCGCCGCTGGCACCTGGGTGGCTCCAACCTGCTGTTTCAAATCAATCACCGTACGGCCTGTGCGCTGTTCGATGAAGTGGCATAACAAGCCGGAGCCATCCTTGATAAGATCCAGGATGGCTCGTCCATCGTTCGGATCCATATAGGCGTCAGTCCAGCAGATGGGGTTAGCGCGGTCGGTTAATTCGGTGCGCAGTATTTGCACACGGAGCCAGCGCTTGCCCGCCTTGCACTCCAGCGTCGCGGCCAGTGCATCGTCACAAATAATCTCGCTGATATCCAGTACATTCCGGATGGTCTTGCTCGCGTAATTGACCAGATCCTCGATGCTATGCAGCGATTTGCTGTACTGGCTGGCGGGCCTGGCTGCCTCTACGATCGTACCGGCCCTGCGCCTGCGCGATATCAGCCCCAACTCTTCCACAACCCTTAATGCAGATCGCATGGTCGTTCTGCTGACATCAAACTGGCGCGCAAAATCAACCTCGCTCGGCAACCGGGAGCCCACCGGATAAAGGCCATCCTTGATGTTTTTTACGATGGTATTGGCAAGCTCCGAGTATCTGACATCCATAGTTCACATTCCTCTAATAGTGTCACATTGTACTTAGGAAACCGCCGCCGCGTCATCGTGTCTGATTGCGCGCTGCCTTGGCGATTGAGAGGCCGGGGTTCTTGACGGTTGAATCGATTTCATTATAATAGTACGTACTAATAAATAGTACGTACTATTAAACAGAAAACAAATCACAGGAGACCAGGATGAAAAAATATGCATATGGATGTGCCGTCGGCTTGAGCATTGCCGCCATGAGCTGTGCGCAGGCACGGTATCCGGAAAAGCCGGTATCAATAATCGTGCCTTTTCCGGCCGGACAAACCGGCGATCTGATTGCCCGGACGGTCGGAGAAAAACTGTCCAAAGCGCTGAACCAGCCGTTTATTGTCGAAAACAGAGGCGGGGCCGGCGGCACGATTGGTACGGGATATGCGGCGCGCGCAAAACAGGACGGCTATACCTTGCTGTTGACTAGTACGGGGCCGTTTTCCATCGCGCCTCATTTGTACAAATCACTCAGCTACGATCCGCTTAAGGATTTGCAGCCCATTGCCGAAATAGCCACCTCGCCGCAGGTATTGGCTGTCAATCCCGATAATGGCATCAACTCGCTGAAAGACCTGGTGGCCAAGGCAAAACAGGAGGATTTGAACTTTGCTTCTGCGGGAACTGGCTCAACCCAGCATCTGACGATGGAATATTTTGTAAGTACGGCAGGTGCAAAGATGACGCATGTCCCATTCAAAGGCAGCTCGGAGGCGCAGCCACAGGTGATCAGTGGTCTGATTAGCGGGCTGTCCGACACCCTTCCTGCCATTTTGCCGCAGATCA
>DATGQC010000176.1:0-5483 GCA_035304425.1 Advenella sp. | reverse complement strand
CGCCAACGAGGGCGGCTTTGACCTGACCATTCAGGCGGCCGCTGGCGTGATGAGCGTCACGGGAGAAGCAGACGGCGGCCCCGTCAAATGCGGCGTTCCGGTTTCCGATTTCGCCTCTGGCTTGTATGCGGCATTTTCGATTGCCGCTACCATCATCAAAGTTAAGAACGGGCAGGGCGGCAGCCGCATTGATGTGCCCATGTTCGGGTGTACCTTGGGTATCGCGGCATTGCAGACCAGTGAGTACTTTGGCACCGGCAAGAATCCGCTAAAACTGGGTGCGGCCCATCCAAGAAATGCCCCTTACGAAGCATTCCGTTCAAAAGATGGTTATTTTGTGATCGCTGCCGGCAATCAGAAATTATGGCAAAGCGTATGCGAGCTGGCGAACATGCCTCACCTGCTGGCCGATGCCCGGTTTGCCAGCACGCTGGATCGCGCCAAAAACCAGGCTGCGCTCAAGGCGCTGCTTGAAGAATCATTCACGACCCGGGACACCGATTACTGGATTGACGCTTGCCGAGAACGGGGCGTGCCTCATGCGCGGATAAATAATTACGAAACAGCGCTTGACGATCCTCAGGTCCGGCATATGCAGTGGGTGCAGGACATCACCTTGCCCAACGGCGCGACAACCAGAACCTTTATCTCGCCTGTGCGGATCAATGGCGAAAACCTGCCAGTGCGGCTGGGCCCGCCGGAAAAAGGCGAGAGCAATGAGCGAGTGAAAGACTTTCTGGGGCAAAGGAAGCGGGCCTGATGAAGACGACGATGCAAAAAGACACTTTATTGAAAGCTGTAAAAAACCTGACCCTGCTGGTGCAGGAGCCTGCGCGGCCCGAAGCTCAATTGCTTGAGCGCGCCGGACAGATTATGTCCGAGCTGGTGCAAACGGATGACTGGCTGGATGACGAGTTTGCCAGGCCGCATCCGCAGTTCTATCAACAGTATCTCTTATACGGCGATCCTCTGGACCGGTTCTCTCTGGTCAGTTTCGTCTGGGGACCGGGACAGACAACGCCGGTGCATGACCATACGGTATGGGGCGTGATCGGGATGTTGCGTGGCGCCGAAACCGAACAGCATTTTTCCGTGAACGATCAGGGTCTGCTTGTGGCCACCGGCAAGCCCGGCACCCTGCAACCGGGGCAGATCGCATGCGTGTCACCTTCGATTGGTGATATTCACCAGGTCAGTAACGCATTCCAGGATAAAACGTCTGTCAGCATCCATCTGTATGGCGGCAATATTGGCCGCATTTCGAGGCATGTTTTTTATCCGGGAACGAACCAAAGCAAGACATTTATTTCCGGCTATTCGTCGCATGTGTCGAGCAATCTGTGGGCTGGGCCGCGCGCCTGATCCTGCGCGATAACGCCCGACGCATTACGCCGGTAATGGCGGTTCCGGGATGCCCGGAACGTGTCCGGAAATAGATAAACATGAATGACATTTGGAATTTTTATAATGAAACAGACATCAGACCTGGCCACGCTGCTCAACCCGCAATCCGTCGCTGTCATCGGCGCCTCCGAAGACCAGACGAAGTTTGGCGGCCGACTGTACAAAACCCTGATCAGACATGGATATAAGGGCGCGATCTATCCGATCAATCCGGGGCGCAAAACCCTGTTTGATATCAAGACGTTCCCGGATATCACCGCCGTGCCCGCTGTCCCGGATATGGTGATTATGGCGTTGCCGACAGAAAAAATCAAAGATGAAATAACAAAATGCGCGGATAAAGGCGTCAAGTGCGCCATTATCATTACGTCGAAGTTTTCTGATGCCGGTCCTGAAGGCGCTGCACTTGAAAACGAGATCGTGCAGATTGCCCGCCGTGGCAATATGCGTCTGATCGGCCCCAATTGCCTGGGCTTGATCAGCCCGGCCAACCAGCTTGTTTTATGCTCGTCGCCAGCGCTCAATGTGGATCAACTGATCAGAAGTCCGATCGGCTTTATCAGCCAGAGCGGGGCGTTGATGGGGACCCTGTTCGACAAGGCGCATTCGCAGGGCATTGGCTTTAGTCATTGTTTTTCCATTGGCAATCAGGCAGATCTTGAACTGTGCGATTTCCTGGAAATGCTGATTCATGACCAGCAAACATCGGTTATTTGCACTTACATAGAAGGCGTGAAATCGCCGCAACGCTTCGTTGCCCTGGCTGAACTGGCCCGGAAAAAGAACAAACCGATTCTGGCCGTTAAGGCCGGCAAAACAGAAGAGGGAAGCAAAGCAGCCTTTTCGCACACAGCCAGCATGGCGGGCGATTACGCGGCTCTGGAAGCCATCTGTAAAAGCCAGAACGTGATTTTAATGGACGATCCCATGGCCATGTTCCTGCTGGCGTTAAGCATGTCCAGGTATCCCGGAAAGAAAATCGACAATGTGACTGTTGTGACCACCTCTGGCGGTGGCGGCGCATTGTCGGCAGACCGATTGTCTGAAGCCAGACTGCCGCTGTCGGAATTCAGCGAGCAGACCCGCACCCGGTTGACAGACTATTTTTCTGCGGGCCAGGCGCACAATCCGATAGATCTGGGCGGGCGCAGGCATGATGTCCTGGATTCGGATGCGATCTCCGAAATAACAGCGGCCACGGTATTGGCCGACGACCAAGTGGATGTCGGCTTGTTTGTGCTCACGACGGCCCCTTCTGTCTTTAATACTACAGACAGGCTGCTGGTGGGCGCCCAAACGACGCAAAAGCCGTTTCTGGTCGTCATGCTGCCGGGGCAGGCGGCCGACAGCGCCCGCCAATTGCTTATTTCACAAGGCATTCCCTTTACCAACACCTTGCGCGAGGCCGTCGATGCGCTAAGCGCCTGGCAGAGCTGGTCGCAATACGTAGAACCGGACGCCATCACGTTACCCGCTGATTTGCCGGAAATTGGATCGTACCGAGGAAAGATGAATGAAGCCGATTCGAAGCAGTTGCTTGCGGCGTTTGGATTGCCTGTGAACCGGGACGCGTTTGCGGGCGATATTGCCGCGGCGCTGACCATGTCTGAATCTGTCGGGTTTCCGCTGGTGGCCAAAGTGGTCTCCGGGCAAATCGTTCATAAGTCGGATGTAGGCGGCGTGGTACTGAATATCCAATCGACCGCTGAACTGGAGCAGGCACTCACGAAGATGGTGGATGGGATCAGGGAAAAATTGCCATCCGCTGTCATAGACGGTTTTTCGCTGCAGTCCATGGAACAGGGGGAGCTGGAGCTGATCATCGGGGCGCGAAACGATCCGCAGTTTGGGCCGCAAGTCAACGTCGGCAGCGGCGGCATCCTGGTGGAGCTGTTGAAAGATATGGTGATTCTGCCCGCGCCGGTGAGCGTGGATGGCGCAAGGCGTGCGCTTGAATCGCTGAAAATAGCCGTATTGCTGAAGGAATATCGCGGCCGCATGGCCCTGGACGTGGCTGCCGTTGCGCAGGCGGTTCATCGTCTGAGCCTGCTCGCGACACGGTTGGCGAATCTGGATTTTGAGATAGAAATCAACCCGTTGAAGGTCCGGCTGGATGGCCAGGGTTGCGTGGCAGTCGATGCCAGAGCAAGAATCGAATAACTTTTTGGAACAGGAGATAAGGCAATGAGCGTGGTTACCATTGAGCAGCACGGGAAAGTCAGTCTTTTTACGATTAACCGCCCCGAGAAACATAATGCCATTTGCAAGGAAACCGCCCTGGCATTACAGGCCGGTTTTGCAGAATTCGATGCATCGGAACAGCGTGTCGCTGTGATTACCGGCGCAGGAGATAAGGCCTTTTCCGCGGGCGCAGACGTGAGCAATCTGCCCGAATTATGGCGCTGTATTCCGACGGTCGGAATACAGACCGACAAGCCGATTATTGCCGCAAGCGCCGGTTGGGTTGTCGGCGGTTCCCTGGTGCTGCACATGATGTGCGATCTGGCGATTGCCGCCGAGAACAGCAAATTCTCCTACCCCGAGGCCAAGCTGGGTTTTACCGGGGGCATGATCGCAGGACTGGCCGGCAGAATTGCGCATAAAGTGGCGATGGACGTCATTCTATGTGGTGAAATCCTTGATGCCCAGCGCGCATATGAAGTGGGTTTGGTCAATCGTGTGGTGCCGACAGGAGAGCATGTGAATGCTGCGCTTGAAAAGGCTGAAAAACTGTCCAGGGCGTCTCCTCTTGTCCTGCAAACGCTTAAACGCTTTGTCAATCGTGATGTGTTGGCGCATGGCCCTTCCGAGCTCATGGCCAGGGCGATGAGCGAGTTGAATGTGGTGCGGGAAAGTCGCGATCAGCAGGAAGGCATGATGGCTTTTCGTGAGAAGCGCGAGCCAGCATACACCGGAAAATAATTCGATTGCCTAAGGAGACATTGATGCGTAAGCTATTTTTTCAAATAAAACGCGGTATTTCTGCAGCGCTTTTCCTGACCATGATGGGTGCGCTGTCTCATACCCAGCTGGCGGTCGCTGCAACGCCTGTCAAGATGATTGTTCCGTATCCGGCAGGAGGAAATGCAGACAATCTTGCCCGGCTGTTTGCCGATGCAATGAGTAAAGAGCTGGGCCGGCCTGTGGTTGTAGAGAACAAGGGCGGCGCGTCCGGCGCCATTGGCGCTCAGGCGGTTGCCCGGGCAAAGCCCGATGGCAACACGTTGATGCTGGCGCCAACCGGTGTCGTCACCATTACCCCGTTTTTGCGCAAAGTCAATTATGATCCGGTTCATGATTTCGAGCCGATAGCCAAATTGACCGCCTCTATCGGCCTGGTGGCTGCGCGCAAAGACTTCCCGGGCTCCACGTTACAGGATCTGGTCAAGTACGCAAAAGACAACCCCGGGAAACTGACTTACGGCTCAGCCGGTCTGGGCACCCTGACGCACCTGCAGGCGCTTTTGCTGGCCAAGCAGCTGGACGTCAAGGCGTTGCATGTTCCGTACAAGGGATCGGGGGAAGCCATGAACGATGTGCTGGCGGGCCGGATTGATTTTCAGTACGACAGCGTTGTTTTGCCCGCTGTGATGGATGGGCGGCTCAAGGCGCTGGCGGTGGTCGACAGAATGAATATACCGGCTTTAAAAGACGTGCAAACCATTGCTGAACAAGGTGTTCAGTTGAAAACCTCGAATTGGTACGGTCTGTTCGCGCCCAAAGGCACGCCGCCTGAGGTGATCGACGCTTACGCCAGCGCGTCCCGGAAAGTGATCGCCTCGCCCCAGATGGCCAGGCACTTGTTTCAGTTTGCACAGGTGCCGTCGTATGAAGACCATCAGCAGTTCAAGCTCAGCAGCGCCAAAGATGTCGCCTTGTATAAGCAGATCATTGCCGATAATCACATCACGATTAAATAGGAGCAACCAAAAAACGAGCGGCATCTGCGCGCCGCGCCGTTGGCTTGGATACCTGGCAAGTCCGCCCGCGCGGCGGGCAGGCAGATAACCTCACTTAAGGGGTACGAAGGCCGCTGCCATGGCATTAGGCCCGGCCACCCCGCAACCAGAGCATCGGCC
>DATGQC010000175.1:0-8960 GCA_035304425.1 Advenella sp. | reverse complement strand
CCAGCGCTGTCGGCAGATCCTGCCAGGCATTGTTGGCGTCAAGCATAAGCCTGATATCGTCGCCGATCGCTTCACGTACTGCTGCAAGGCGTTTTCGTTCATTGCCCACGCTCTCGAGCCCGACTTTGATCTTTACTGCCTTGAACCCATCGGCTACGTGATTTGCCATTTCCTGTGCCAAATGCTCGGTTGTTTTACCGGGGAGATAATAGCCACCGCTTGCATAACCAGGTACGCGCTCCAGGGTTTTCGCGCCAAGATACCGGTACAGGGGTAGCCTGGCGGACCTGGCATTCAAGTCCCACAGCGCCGTGTCCAGTGCAGATAAAGCGCGCATGACGGCACCCGTGCGGCCAACCAGCAGCGCTTCCTGGTACATCTCTGTCCATAGCCCTTCAACACGGTGAGAATCCTGACCGACAAGCTTTGCCGCAAGCAGATCGGTGACGGCCACCGATAGCAATCGCCCGGCGCTATTGACGGCATAGCAATAACCTAAACCTTCGACCCCGTCCGTTGAACGGATTCGGACCAGGCAGTATTCACGTGCAGTGACCTTGCGTGTCGAAAAAGTAACCGGCTGTTCAAGGGGAACACGTGCGATACACACGGAAACAGACTCAATGATTGGCATGAGATAAAACACTCCTGATATTTGGAAAGGGGTAAGGACCGCGAGATTTATTGGAACTGGATATTTGCTTTTTTTATAACGTCCTGCCATTTAGTTTGTTCCTGATCAAGCAAGCTCTGAAATTGCTCAGGGGTGCTGCCGATCGGGTTGAGTCCCAGATCCTGAAGACGTTTGCCTGTCTTGTCGCTTCTCACAATGGCATTGATCTCTTTATTCAATATTTCAATAATGTTGTCGGGTGTATCTTTGGGAGCGATAATGCCAAACCACACATTGGCTTCATAGCCGGCAAGCCCGGCTTCATCAAAAGTCGGAACATCGGGAAGTTGAGGCAGGCGTTTGCGGGAGGTAACGGCAATCGCCTTCAATTGCTTTTTCTGGATGAACGGCAAGCTCTGGGTAGGCGTGGCAAATATCACCGGAATGACACCCCCCAGCAGATCGGTCTGTGCCGGCGCCCCACCTTTATACGGAACATGATTCATTTTGATACCCGCCATCTGGTCCATCAGTTCCATGGCGATATGCTGCGTTGAACCCAGCCCTGGCGTTCCAAAGTCTATTTTTTGTTCACTGGATTTTGCCAGATCGATAAATTGCCTGAGCGTATCTGGTTTGAATTTTGGGTTGGCCACCAGCACAAACGGCGTGTCGGCAATAACGGTAACTGGTTTGAAATCGGCCAGCTTGTAATTCAGATTTTTATACAACATGGTGTTGGTCACATGTGATGAAATCACCAGCATCAAATTGTAGCCGTCTGGTTTTGCTCGCTTCAATTCATTGGTCGCGATGGTGCTGTTGGCTCCGGGTTTGTTTTCGACAACGAATGTTTTTCCCATTTTTTCCGATAGCTCGGCAGAGATGAGCCGGGCTATGGTGTCGTTGGAACCGCCGGGCGCCATACCCACGGTAATCCGGACAGGCTGGCTGGGGTAATCATTGGCCAATGCATTGGCTGTACCCGCAGATAATGCGGCACAAAAGATTGCTTGGATCAATCGGATGGCGTGGTTCATGAATAGATCTCCTTTTTTGCGGTGGCGCGGTTGTTTTTAGATTGTTTTACGCAGTCTACCGTGCCTGAACTAGCTGATATATGGATTATTTTTGTAAATTAATCGATAAAACAGCTTAATAAAAAGAAATCTATGACATGGTACCGTCAGTACATATTGCTTTGTCAGTCGTCTTTATTTGAGGGTCGGTTGCCGAGACGCAAGCATTGCGACCTGCTGAGCCAGCCGGTTTCGCAGAAGGCGAATGAATTCCTGTGCAGCAATGGATTCAGTCGCATCTTTGCGACGCAACAGACAAATATCACGCTCATTAATGGGTAGCCTGACCGGGATGGCCAGCAGGCGCTTCAGATCGAATTGGCATAACCCCAGCACAGGAACAATGGTGGGGCCAATACCTGCGGCCACCAGGCCGGCGGCAGTAGAAAGGTTATTGACCTGAAGAACCTTTACCCACTGTTTTGGATACACCGAAGCATCCAGATGCTGGCGTATACTGCTGGCCTTTTCAAAAACAATAATGGCATAGGGAAGGATATCAGCGACCGACAGGCGCTTGCGGTCCGCCAACGAGTGGTTTGGCTGGCAGACAAAGTAGAATGTGTCCGATGCAAGTTTTTCCATTACCAGATCTGTTCCTGGTTCTGCTGATGCACACAATGCGAAATCTACTTTGCGGTTGCGTACAAGCTCTACACAGGTCGTGTTCGCAACATCTTCCACCTTGAGCGCGATACCCGGATACTCATTGAGAAAAGTGGCGATGATGTCAGGCAATAGCGACGCAAATATGGTGGGTAAGGCGGCAATGGCCACGCGGCCCTTGCGCCGGGATACATGATCCTGCATTTGCGCCAATGCGTGCTCGGTTTCCGGAATAAGGTGGTTGACTATATTGAGAAATACCTCGCCTTCGGCGGTAAGCTCCACATTGCGCGTATTTCTGGAAAATAGCCTGGCGTTCAGGCCACTTTCCAGGTTTACGATAAGCGCACTGAAAGCAGACTGGGTGATATTGCAATGCTCGGCGGCTCGTGTGAAGTTGCGCAGCGTTGCCAGTGCCGCAAAGGCCTTCATTTGGCGCAAAGTAAGGTTCATGGGTGGTTTGCTGTAGCTCATGTACGCACCGACATATCCGAGGCCAGCGCCCTGAATCTGGAAGTGGCCATTGATTCGGTCTCCTGCCTGTACACCAATCCGTAGCCAATACGCTTGACGCTCGACTCATCTTCAAGCCGCTTATAGACGATGCGATAGCGGTTGATGTTTTCCATCACCGACGGCACCAGGGCCAGGCCAAAATGGCTTTCGACCAGCGATAGCACCGTCTGCACCTGTACCGCAACCTGGGATACTTTTGGCGAGAAACCGGCCGACTGGCAGGCGGCCATCATCGCATAATGCAGGCCGCGCGCATGTTCGGACGAATAGACAATGAATGGGGTCCGGGCCAGATCGCTCAGCCGCACCGGCTGGTTAGCCAGTGCGTGTCCTTCGGGCAGCGCCAGAATGAAATGATCATTCTCCAGTATTTGCATATTGACATCGGCGGTGGTCAATATCGGCGTCCTGATCAGTCCGATATCCAGTGTGCCGGCACTGACAGCGTGCACGATCTGGGTCGAGGTGGCTTCACTGAACGAGAGGGAAATTTTTGGATACGACGTTCGAAACGCCGACACCAGCTTTTGGAATAGCTGCTGGGTGGTTGACCCTACGATTCCGATACGCAATGAGCCGTTGGTGCCCTCGCAGATTTCAAGCGCTGTTTGTTCCACCTGCTCGGCTGCCTGCAGCAGACGGATCGACAGCGGCAGAATATGGGCGCCTGCTTCGGTAAGCGACACGCCTTTGGGATTGCGATGAAACAGAGTGAGCCCCAGTTCGGCTTCGAGTTTCTGGATAGAGACCGAAAGCGGGGGCTGGGCAATATGCAGTTTTTCGGCTGCCTTGTGAAAATTCAGCGTTTCGGCAAGCACGACAAAATGTCTGATACGGCGCAGTTCCAATTTGAATATCCTGATAATCGCAGACGCAGGGTTGTTGCCGGTACGCCTCATGCATCATGACCGGCGCCATCTGACCGATTTTATCAAGCTTGACTGCACTATGGCTGATGCTGCGCCGGAAAGTTCATTGTTTGGCAATGCCCGCGCGCGCCGCTGCCTCGGACCAGCGTTCAATTTCTGTGCGTTGAAAACGGGCCAGATCCTGCGAGCCGCCGGGGAAAGCTTCCCAGTTGATTTTTGCCAGGAAAGCTTTGGCATCTTCAGTTCGATAAATGTCTTCCAGGGTTTTGCTGAGCAGATCGCGCACGCCATCGGGCAGGCCGGCAGGTCCGAATGCCGCGGTCCAGTTGACCATGTAATAGTCCGGATAGCCCAGTTCCTTCAGGGTGGGAATGGATGGGGCTGTGGCAAGACGATCGGTGCCGGTGACGGCGATGATTTTGACTTTCCCTGCATTGGCCAGCGGCAGTATGGCGCCATAGTCGGCAAAGACAAAATCGACCTGACCCGAGGCCAGATCGGTGAGCGCAGGCGATGCCCCCTTGTAAGGGATTTGTCTGGCGCTCATCTGCGCCATAGACAGAAATAATTCTGTTGCAATCCGATAGGAAGCGCTGCCGCTACCATAATTCATTTTGCCCGGATGTTTTTTTGCATGCGCCAGCAATTGCGGAATCGATGAATAAGGAGCGGACGCATTGACGGCGACGCCCATTGCGCCAAAGCTGAGTTTGGCCAGTGGCGTCAGGCCTGTGACGGGGTCGTAGGGCAGGGATTTGAACATCGCCACATTGGTCGCCACGGGCGAATTGCTGGCGAACAGCAGGGTGTATCCATCCGGTTTGGCATTGGCAACCGCTTCCGCAGCGATAAAGCTGTTGCCTCCGGGCTTGTTTTCTACCAGGACAGGGACACCGAGTTTTTCGGACATATTCTTCGCTGCATATCGGGCATTGGTGTCTGTTCCGCTGCCAGGTGGAAACGAGACGATCATTCTGATGGGCTTTTCCGGATAGTCCGCCCATCCTGTTGCCGGACTTGCTACGCCAAGCGCAGCTGCGACACACCATGCTGCAAAGGGAAATCTTCTCATATTGTCTCCATCATTCCATGTTGGACGTCATGATGCGGATGTTGCCTGTCGTTTGGAAATCGACGGGCAGACCGCTTTAATTGGATTTGACGCCGGCTTGCTGTACCACCTGTTTCCAGCGTTTGGTTTCCTGTACGATAAACTGGCCGTATGCCTGGGGCGTTGAGCCTAGCGTATCTGTACCCTGTTTTTGCAACATCGCTTTGAAATCGGGCGAATCCAGCGTGTCTCGGATGGTTTTGTTCAATTTGTCGATAATCGGCCCGGGCGTGCCGCGTGGCACCACGACGCCCTGCCAGGCGCCGATCTCAAAGCCTTTTACGCCTGCTTCATCCACGGTAGGCACACCGGGTAATACCGCCTCGTTGCGTTGCAGGCTTGCCAGCGCCAGGACTTTGACCTTCCCGCCGCGGATGGCCGACAGGGAATCGTTGAGCGTATTGACCATGTAATCCACCTGGCCGCCCATCAAGTCGACCATAGCCGGCGCACTGCCTTTGTACGGTACATGCAATGCCTTGATGGCCAGTCCTTTATTCAGCAAAAATCCGCCCAGGTGGGTGATATTGCCCATTCCGCTGGAGGCATAGCTCGTTTTATGAGAAACGACATGCGTCTTGAGCTGTTTGAGATTGTCTACCGGTATCTTTGGATTGACCAGTACGACCATCGGCACGTTGGCCGTTGTCGATACGGGATCAAATGCGGTTGTGGGGTCGTATGATAAGTCCGGATACAGAGCGGGGCTCAATGCAATGGAGGACGTGTTGTACAGGATGGTGTAGCCATCGGCTCTGGAGGTAGCCACATGCTGCATGCCAATGGTTGCATTGGCGCCGCCGCGGTTTTCAACAACGAATGGTTGCCCAAGGCGCTGCGTCAATTGCTTTGCCAATTGTCTTGCCACGATGTCGGTAGGGCCGCCTGCCGGAAAAGGCACCACCATGGTAACCGGCCGTTGCGGCCATGTTGAATAATCGGCTGCTGCAGGTGCACTGCTAACGCTGCCCATGGCGCAGGCGATGAGCAGGGCTGTGGCGGATTTGCGGGTGTTGCAGAAATACATGATGGTCTCCTCATGTGATTGTGGACCGCACCTGCGTAAGCGTGCATACGGCCGTTTTTTTTACATGCCGGTTTGGTGGAACCGATATCTAGCCTGTTCTATGTTCATCCCGGGTCGATGTCAGTACTGCGAAAAGCGAGTCGCTATTTTTGTGCAGGATGCGTCGCCCGATTTCGGCCGCCCAGTATTGGGCGGATCCGAAGCAGGATTTGCATTCGCGGATTCTGCGGGTGTAGCGATGCAGAGGATATTCCTGGCTGATGCCGATCGCCCCGTGTATGGCATGCGCGATATCGGCAATGTTGTCAGCGATATGCGCGATTTGAAATTGCGCGATGGCAAGCTGCTGAAAATCAGGGGTCGTGAGGGCGCTGCCCTCGGCGTCGGCCGCCATTTGCAATGCCATATCGGCGGCGCACACATGTTCGGCCATTTCGCTGATCTGGTGCTGCACCGCCTGGAACCTGCTCACCGGCCGGCCAAATTGCTGGCGCTGGGAAGCATAGTCGACCGTGAGTGCGAAGGCTTTTTCCATGGCGCCCACGGTCACTGCCAGCATGGCCAAGACACTCAAATGAAGTAGATCGTGGGTTGCATGCTCGTCCAGCTCAAGCGGGGTCAGGGTCTGCTGTGGCCAGGCTACGGCTGCAAAAAGGCCGCCATGGTAGGCGTGCAGAATCTGACGATCATGACGGTGCGCCAGAAAGCATTGCTGTTTTGTGGCGATCAGCATATGGTCAATCCACTGACCATGCCATGCCTTGTGCAGTGTGATCGACCGGGTCTGCGTATCCATCTGTAGCGCCGTGCCGGCGTAGCTGCATGTGCCCTTGGGCAGCGCTACATTGTGCGCGTGCGCCCAGGCGCGAGCGACCACCGTTTGAGCAAAAGGCACAGGCAGGTTGTAATAGCCTTCCATTTTCAGTAATGCCATCGCCTCGCGCAGGCTGATGCCGCTGCCGCCGGCCGCTTGCGGCAGCAGCAAATCGGCAAAGCCGCTGGCGTCAATTTCATTGGCTATTTGCCTGCGTTGATCGGCCGTCATTTCCAGTTCGGGCGATGCCTCTGCGGTCAAGTGGCGGAACAGTTCGCCAAGGGCATCTTCGAGTAATGTGTCCATGTTGTTTCCTTAGCGCAAGCCCAACCCGCGAGCGATAATGCCGCGTAATATTTCGCGGGTTCCGCCTCGCAGCGAGTAGCTGGGGCAAATCTGGCTCACGAATGACAGGGTATTGATCAGTTCTGTGGACGGCATGCGGGCGGGGTCCTGTCCAAGGCATTGGTCAATCAGTTTGGGAATATCCTGTTCCAGCGATGTGCCATAATCCTTGACCAGAGTGGCTTCCAGCGCCGGATGCTGTCTATTGGCCAGTTTTGCGGTTACAGCCAGCGACATGGCGCGCAGCACCGCCAGTCGCGCGGTGATTTCACCCACCGTGCTTTGAATAAACGGGCTGTCCCAGCCTTGTTGGCGACACTCGCGGATAAAGCACTCAACCAGCGCCATACTGGAATACAGCCGTTCCGGGCCGCTGCGCTCGAAGGCCAGCTCTGCGTTGACCTGTTCCCAGCCCGCGCCTTCCTGCCCGACCAGGGCTTCTGGCGCCAACTGTACATCTGTAAAAAATACTTCGGAGAAGTGGGCATCGCCGGCCAGGTCATGAATGGGTCGGATGGTGATGCCTGGCAGGCTCAGGTCGATAATAAATTGCGAGAGGCCTTTATGCTTGTCCTGGGCGGTGCCGCTGCTACGCACCAACGCAATCATGTAGTGCGAATGCTGTGCGTTCGTGGTCCAGATTTTGCTGCCGTTAAGTATCCAGCCATCGTCGTTTTTTATCGCCCGCGTGCGGATGCTGGCCAGATCGGATCCCGAGTCGGGTTCGCTCATGCCAATACAAAAGAAGGCTTGGGCCCGGCAGATTTTTGGCAGATAGAATTCGCGTTGTGCCTGGCTGCCATAACGCAGGATCAGCGGGCCGCTTTGCCTGTCGGCAATCCAGTGTGCCGATACCGGCGCACCGGCGCCCAGCAATTCTTCCGAAACGACGAAGCGGGTGAAATAGCCCTTGTCTGCGCCGCCGTACTGCTGCGGCAAGGTAAGGCCCAACCACCCTTGCTGCGCCAGTTTTTTGCTGAAGTTGGCGTCAAATCCCATCCAGGAACGGGCACGTTCAAACGCAGTCATATGCTGCGTATTCTCCTGGATGAATGCGCGGATAGCGCCGCGCAGGTGCTCATCCTGCTCAGGCAGCCGGGCAAGTTCAAAATTGGTCAGCATGGTCGCTCGCATTATTTTGACGATATCATGGCTGAATTACTGCGGCCGGCCGGCCAGCATCCGCTTTACGTCATAGCTGATCACGATGACATCGTCCTGATTTCGGATATCGATATGGGTATCGACGACGGCGCGATTGTGCTTGCTGGTCGGTTTGATGCCCGTGACCAGGACGTCGGCATGCACGGTATCGCCGGCGATGACCGGCGCCAGCATCTTTTTATGAACCTCAAGCAGGGCAAGACCGGTGCCCTGGACCATCGATTGCATGAGAATGCCTTCAATGATGCCGTAGGTAAGCGCGCCGGGCACGGGCCTGCCCGATATGGCGCCGGCATTGAACGTCTTGTCTATGAAGATGGTTTCGAGCATACCGGTGCAACTGATGAAATTGATGATATCGGTTTCAGTAATGGTTCGCTTGAAAGTAACAAACTTCTGTCCTACTTCCAGGTCCTGCCAGTAAAATCCCATGCCCAGTATTGTCGGGTCGTTTTGCATTGCCTGTGCTCCTGTTAAGTGGTTTGGTCCGGCTGGTGTGCGCCCACAATATGTTGTGCTCGCAAATGATTGATTTTTTGTGGCGAGTAGCCCAGCTGATTCAGAATTTCCTGGGTATGTTCGCCAAGCCGCGGCGGCATTTTCAATGGCACCGCTGAGTTCGACAGGCGGACCGGGTTGTTTGTAAAACGGTAACGCTGGCCCTGGTCATTCAGCTCTGCAAAAAAACCGGCGGACTGTAAGTGAGGGTCCTGTTCCAGCTGGCTGAGCGCATTGACGCGAGCCGCAGGAATTTCCTGCTCCCGGCAAAGTTGCAACCAATATTCGGTGGGCTGCTTTTTAACGATGCTGCCGGTC
>DATGQC010000174.1:0-5814 GCA_035304425.1 Advenella sp. | reverse complement strand
CTGGCGGGTGGCCGAACAACTGGAATACGGCATTGTCGGTATCAATACAGGCCTGATCTCAACCGAAGTGGCTCCCTTTGGCGGCGTGAAGCAATCCGGTCTGGGGCGCGAAGGCTCTCATTACGGCATCGACGATTACCTGGTCATCAAATATATGCTCATGGGCGGTATCTGATACACCGATCAGGCCCGGTGCGCCAGTGGCAACCGGGCAGTTAACATTCAATCGTCAATATTTGATTAACCGAGCAGATACGTCTTGAAATGAAACAGCAGATACCCAATACCTTTCGCCAGAAATTGCTGGCCCGTGAAACACTCATCGGCACGTGGCTGAGCACCACCAGCCCCATGCTCGCCGAGGTGGCGGGCGTCTGCGGCTACGACTGGCTGCTTTTGGACGGCGAACATGCGCCCAACGATATTCCCGTGCTGACCGCCCAGTTGCAGGCCATTAACGCCAGCAATAGCGCCGGTATCGGACGTCCGCCGGTCAATGACCAGACCCTGATCAAACAGTATCTGGATATTGGTTTCTACAATTTGCTTATCCCGTTCATTGAGTCCGGGGAGCAGGCTGAATATGCAGTGGCGGCCACACGTTACCCGCCGGCCGGCGTGCGTGGTGTCGCCGGCATGACGCGGGCTAGCGCCTACGGCACCGAAGCAGATTACTTCAAGCACGTCAATGACCATATCGGCGTGATCCTGCAAATCGAAAGCCGCGCGGGCGTGGAGGCGGCAGAAGACATCGTAGCCGTAGACGGCGTGGACGCCATTTTCATTGGCCCGTCAGATTTGTCTGCCGCTTATGGCTATCTTGGACAGCCGCAGCATCCGGAGGTGCAACAGGCGATCGCCCATGTACACAAAGTGGCTGCCGCTGCCGGCAAAGCCAGCGGTATTCTTGCTGTCGTGCCTGACGAGGCCGCCGCATATATCAGGCAGGGCTTTAGTTTCGTCGGCGTCGGCGTTGATCTTTCCGTGTATAGAAACGCCCTGATGAACTTGCGCAGCCGGTTTTAGTATTGCTGTAGCGCCGGCGAAGTTGCTGCGCTTCATAGGAGATTTATAAACGAGAATGCTTTCAAGTTTGAACGCTCGGACAGTTTTTGCCAGCTTTATTTGTATTTTGATTTTGCCTGTCAGCTCATTGTCTGCCCAAACCATTACATATGCAATGGGCGACGATGCGCCGGGCAGGGTGCAGGCGGTGAGTGCCGATAGTGCGCCAGGCGCCGCGGCCGAACTGCCACCCGCCTGGCCCTTCGACCCCGAAAAAAACAAAATTATTCTTCTGCCGGTGGATGAGCCGATCGCGGCGCCGGAACCAGGCGAACCGGTACCGCTCGAACAACTGGTCACTGCCGATGCTTTGCGTGGTGTGGACAATTGGGAAAATTATCAGTACGAATCCGGTATCGAACCATTCGCGATGCATCAGGGCGCTGCCGCGTTGCGCCGGCCATCTTCCAGAATCACGTTCAAGCCGGTGCAGCATTTTTCTGCCGGTACGCGCACCTGGAGCCTGATGACCGAGGATAGCAGCCGGATTTCACTGGGGTCTAATCAGGTCGTCAACCCGATCGGCCAGACCGGATTCCGGATCGGCGGCATGCAGTTGAGCCGGCAGCCGGATGGCGCGCAGGACAACTGGTTTATCGACCGCAATCAACTGGCCTATTCCACTGCAGCGGGGGCCATGGATTATTCAGCCGCCGCAAGCGACAATGCCAGCTTTCATTTCGGCAGCGGCGCCGCCAATACTGCGGTGCGCTACGGATTGAGCGACTCGGCTTCGGTAGACACCCAGGTGCAATTGGCTCGTTCGCTCAAAAATGTGGGTCTTGGCGCCAGCTACGCTTTGGACGACATGGGCGATTTGCGACTGACCGTGAATGCAGGCAAGTACGAGGACGATTCAAACTGGCGCTCAATGTTTGCTTACCGGGCCAAGGTGTTCGATCTGGCCACTTTGCAGTTCTCCAACGAGCTGACCAGTGCCCACTATATGGATTTGTCCAGACTGTCGCAGGACCCGTTGTCGGACCGTGCCATTCGCAACCAGCTCAAGCTGACCTATCCGCTGGATACGCAATCCCAGGTGTCAGGCACGTTTGAAAACAGCCGGGTATTTAACGGTACTTCCGAACAGCGCTTTGGCGTGGAGCAAAGCTACAAGCTGGAGTCGCTTCTGCTCAAGCTGAAGGCGCAACGCGCCGTGCATAGCGACGATGGTTTATTGCAGTTCAACGTGGATATTCCTATCGGCGGCCGTTGACCTGCAGCGTTCGGTTGGCGGGCTGTCGGCGCACGCCTGATGCGGCGTTTGATGTGGCCAGCGGGTTGACGAAAAAAAGGGGCTTTGGCCCCTTCTGACGTCAGTTAGCGGTGCTGGCCGAGGGCAGGGGCGCTTGCTCTGCGAGCTCGCTCTGCGCCAGGATGCGTGAAAGAATATCGGGTACTTCGAATACGGCCTGGTTGTCCTGCGCTTTCACCCGTTCCCGATAGCTATCGAGATTGTCCAGCAAGTGATGGACTGCCGCGTTGATCTTGGCAAAGCTGGGCAGCACAATGCCCAATCGGTTCTTTGTGACCCATTCGCCGTTATAGCGCTCCTGGATCATGGTCCATTTGTTGCAGACGATAATCACCGGCATATCTTTGCGGATGGCTTCGCTTATGCTGCCAGGGCCCGGCTTGCCGATAAAGAAGTCGGCCATTTCCATGAAGAGCGGCATTTGGGTAGTGAACCCTTCCACCAGCTTGTGCGCACGCGTCTGCATCTTGCCTATTTTCTTGGCCAGCGCTGCGTTGTGGCCGCAAATGTAGATCATTTGCACATCAGAAAGCTGTTTGGCGATCTTGATCATGGTTTTTGAACCGTGGCCGCCGAACATGACCAGGCCTACCGGTTTGTCTGGGTCAAAGCCGGCCGCGATCAACTGTTCGCGGCGATCGATCTCGGGTTTCTTGTAGAAATCCGGATGCAGCAGCATACCCGAGCTGGCATGAATATGGGATTCGGGGTGCCCGGCGGCGCGCGCCTGTTCCAGCGCTTTGTCGGTGCCACAGATGAAGTGCTGCTGCTGGTTTTTTTCAATCCAGAAATGAGGCGCATTGTCAGCCAGATCCGTGAGAATGGTGACATAAGGCACGCCCGGCAGCGACGAGACCAGGCTTTCGTACATGGCCCGGTTAAAATTGGGAACCAGCGAAACCACCATATCCGGCTCGGTTTCCATCCAGTGTTCCTGCAGCCGTTTAACCATTACCTGGTGGGTCAGCCGGATAAACGCCTGCAGGATACGCAGTTCCGGCGTCATGGCCATGGTCCAGCCTTTGGCCAGTTGCCGATTATAAAACTCTTCGGGAGCGACGCCGGTAACGCGTTTATATACCTGCCGTGAATCGAGCACTTCAAACAGGTTAACGAGCCTGACGTTCCAGTGAGGATGGCTGTTTTTCAACACCGCCTCAAGAGCCCGGGCCGACGCGCGATGGCCGCCGCCCGCATTGAAATAGATCAAGTCAATATTTTTATTCATAAATGGCTTTCTCTCAATGGTTCAGATGAACAGTTTATGACCGTATTGTGGCATGAATATGAATCCTCGCAAATTATAAAATGTGTCGGACTGATACGAATCTACAAAGCGGCTGCGCTGTCCTGTGAGTACAGCGGTGAAGCGTCTGGCGCTTCGGCGCCGCCCGTCGGTTTGTCCGCCAGCTGTTGCCAGGGGCATGGGTTCAGGCAGCCGACAAAAAACCCGGCAACCTGACGGCGGCCGGGTCGGCACAAGTGCAATTGTGCAGATCAATCGCTATTTTTGCGCGATCGTGGTGTTGACTCCCGAATCATGCGAAGCCCAGCGCGCGGTAATCGACTTGGTCTGCGTCCAGAACATGACTGCCTGCTTGCCGTTAGGTCCCAGATCGCCTAGTTTGGAGCCGCGTGAACCGGTGAAACTGAACCATGCGACAGGAACCGGGATCGGAATATTGATGCCGATCTGACCGACATCGATATTGTTCTGGAAATAGCGCGCATTGCCGCCACTTTGCGTGAATACAGCAACGCCATTGCCATTCGGATTGCGATTGACGAATTCCACGGCTTCTTCCAGCGTATCGACGCATACGATGCAAAGGACCGGACCGAAAATTTCTTCGCGATAAATGGCCATGCTTTCCTTGACATCGGAAAAAATGGTCGGGCCGATGAAGTTGCCGTCTTTATAATCCTGAACAACGACGTCGCGGCCGTCCAGCAGCAGGCTGGCTTTTTCGTCCACCCCGCTTTGAATCAGCTGCGCTACGCGCTGCTTTGCCCGAGGCGAGACCAGCGGTCCCAGATCAGCCTGACGATCGCTGCCCGCATTGACTTTCAGCCCTTTGGATTTTTCTACGAATTCATCAATCCATTCTTTGGCCTGGCCCACCATGACCGCCACCGACGTCGCCATGCAGCGCTGGCCCGCTGCACCGAAAGCGGCGCCCACCAACTGGTTAAGCGCGACTTCCTTATCCGCATCGGGCAGGATGACGCAGTGATTCTTGGCGCCCATCATGGCCTGGCAGCGTTTGCCTGCATTGGAGGCGCGCTGATAAATCTGCGTCCCCACATGTGTGGAACCGATAAACGATACTGCTTTTATATCCGGGTGTTCGCACAGCCGGTTTGCAACCTCCGGACCGCCATGCACCACGTTCAGCACGCCGGGTGGCAGGCCGGCTTCATGCGCCAGTTCGGCCAGGTACAGCGAGGCGCTGGGATCCTGCTCCGACGGTTTGAGCACGAATGTATTGCCGCAGGCCACTGCAATAGGGAACATGAAGCAGGGCAGCATAACCGGGAAATTGAATGCCGTAATGCCCGCGCACACGCCAAGCGGCTGAATCAATGTATATACGTCGATGCCGGTGCCGGCGTTTTCGGCGTATTCTCCCAGTTGCAGGCTGACGATCGCGCATGCGTGTTCGATGACTTCAAGACCGCGGCCGACTTCGCCCTCGGCATCAGGCAATGTTTTGCCATGTTCCAGGGTGATCAGCTCTGCCAGTTTTGCAGCGTTGTCGCGCACCAGTTGCTGCAGTTTGAGCATGACGCGCATGCGATTGCCCTGGCTGGTATTGCGCCAGGTCGCAAAGGCTGCCTTGGCGCTGGCAACGGCTTCGTCCACTTCGGAGATCGGCGCCAGCGGTACGCGCGCCACGACTTCCTGATTGGCCGGGTTGACTACATCCAGCCAGTCTTTGGCCGAAGACTGGACTTTTTTTCCATTGATGAGCAGCGGAATATTGGGTATGGCACTCATAACATCAATCCTTTAATTTTTTACAAGAGGGCAGGTAGATTCTGACAGGGGGCTAAATGCTTCTGCTGCCGGAATGGTGGCGATCAGCTTCGAATAATCCCATTCGCCTGTTTTTTCATCCGGCTTTTTGACTTCATACAGATACATATCGTGAATAACCCGGCCATCGGCACGGATCGAGGCGTTATGCATGATCGGGTCCTCGATCGGCAGTTTGCGCATCTGTTCAGCGACTTTCGCGCCGTCGGTCGTGCCGGCCGCCGCCACGGCTTTGAGGTAATGCAGTACGCTGGAGTACACGCCGGCCTGGGTCATGGTGGGTTTGAGGCCTTTATAGGCTTTGGCGAAGCGTTCGGACCACTGGCGCGTACCGTCGTCAAAGTCCCAGTAAAAGCCATCCACGTAGGTCAGGCCCTGGGCGTTCTCGTTGCCCAGCGCGCGCAGGTCAGACAGGAAGATCAGCAGGGCCACCAGTCGCTGATCGCCGCCGCTGACA